>USSH01000001.1 GCA_900557435.1 uncultured Coprococcus sp.
CAGGCATTCCACCTGCTAGACTACTCGCCCTTGTCTGGGCGCACAATTCCGATTTATCTTATATATTCAACGCACTCAATCAAACTTAAATATATTAAGTCCTGTTCCTTCATCATAAATTCTGTCAACTTTTCCATCAATTACTGAAATCACCATCTCACAGACTGCGCTGACAACAGCTCTGTTCAGATGGCCGCCAAACACTTCACCCTTCTCATTTCCGGCGCTCATGTGAATATGTGCATAATATTCTCCGTCCATTGTACTGATTGTTCCTGTAAGCGATGTGATTTCATAATATCCTTTAAAGCTGTTGGAGTAATATTTCTTTTCATCTATCTTATATACTCCGACCGTAAAATCATCGATAGCTCCAAGAGCATTGATACTAGCAAGCTTTATATTCTCATTAATAGCAATTACCTTCAGTTGCTCCAATATCTCCTCACCCTTGTCAATCCTTGCAATTATAGTGTTGTCAAATCTTTTGTATTCCATTTTGTTCCTCCATTCTAAAACCTACAGCCTATTCTTCTGAGCAACATCCACATGTCCCCTGTGTTCGTCCGAATCACTTTCCAAGCAAACCTTTTATTCCTTTTACTATCACAAATATTCCAACTGCCAGAAATATCCCTTCCATCACGATTGGCATTATATAAGCCGGCAAAGATACCGTGCCTGAATCCCTGTTTGCCATAAGGACTAATATGTTGCCACCTATCATGAGCAGGGCGGAAATTGTGAACATACCCCCTACCGCGATCATGACGATATTCCCCACAATATTCCTTCCCTTTTGTACAGTCCTTATGGTCGTGTCTATGCCCTCTTTATGTTCTCTGTAAAAATCCGTGACCGGATTGTCCACTGCACCATTTCCATCCCAGGACATCGCCATCCGCGCATTTGTCTCATACTGGTACTGCGAAGATCTGCTACGGTCTTGAACTTCAGGTGCTTTGCCGGTCTTCACCGCTATATAATCCTTCACACTTTTTACCATCACGACTATTCCCATAATGCCAAATAGGCTAAGCACAATTCCCGGCACACTTATGACATGTACATCATCTCCAAGAAAGGGAATTATTCCCCATCCCATGCAAGACACGATAAATCCCAGAAGCAATCCGCTTGCAAGCTTCCTGCCGGCGGTCTGTGGTCCGTCACCGCCATTTACAAATCCAAGTGTCGCTGCCAGAACGAACAATATACCCATGCCAATGAGAATTACTCCCTTCCATACCCGTCCCCCTACATATGCGATCTCCGGGTGCTCCGGATTGTATCTGATATCCACTCTCTTTCCTATAGAAGGACGAGCGCTGGACGATGTATCATCTGTAAATGTATATTCTATATCGTCCACATAATATGTATATACAGCCGCATACATATCATCGCCATCACTGTCCGTATGATGCGATATATCAGTTATCTTTCCTGTGGCAGTGCCATAATAACTGTCCTTATGTTTTCTATCCACTGTCATCACTATACCGCCTATCGCCATGGCGAATCCAATGACCATAAATATCACCAATACCGCTATTCCGTTGTTTTTCCCTTTCTTAGTCCCCTTTGACATCCTGTAATCCCTTTCAAAATGATTGTTCCTGACGAAATCTCAGTTCTGTTTTCCGCAATTATATTCCCATTCACAATATCGCATATGTATTATCAATAGAATTCCAGCCTGTGTTCAACCAGCTCGCTTCCCTCATATACGAGCTTGAGTGAGAAAAATCTCTCCTCCCCTTCAAGCAACAGCTTCAGAAATATCGCATCCCCGCTCCACGTCGGAAGTGTTGGCACGATCTCCTTATCTATCCACTGAAGATCTCCCTCATCGCATATCTGAACATTTCCCTCAAATCCATCTGCAGTGAACAGGCACATAAGTTCATTCTCGCACTCATTGCTGACAAATGTAACCAGCCCCCTGAATCTGTATGATGTGAGCGTGAGTCCTGTCTCCTCCTTTATCTCCCTGAGCAGGCAGTCCTCTGGACTCTCACCCTCCTCGGCATGTCCACCCACGCCGATCCATTTTCCCTTGTTGATGTCCTTCTCCTTCTTGGTTCTGTGGAGCATCAGGTATTTTCCATCTTTCTCTATGTAGCAAAGTGTTGTCATCTTCATAACTACTACTGTCTCCTTATCCTCTTTTGCACGTTTCATGTCGCGGATACATTGAATTTTTCGCGCACTGCCTGTCACAAACACAATCTATCTCCCGCACGCCTCCAGACGCAAATACAATTAATCTTTCTCACTCCGTTCTCTGCTGTTCACTATGTATATTCCTGCGCACACCAAAACCAGCGACACCAGGCTTACCGGGCCAAGTGCCTGCGCGCCCTCGCGGAGCAGCCACGCCGACAATATCACGCCGAACACCGGATTCATAAATCCAAATACTGCAACTCTGGATATGGGATTGTACTTGAGCAGCATTCCCCACAGAGAATATGCCACCGCCGATACAAGAGCCAGATATATGAGCATCAAAACTCCTTCGGTGGATACGGTGCTGAGTCTGCCTCCCATGGCAAAACCGGCAGACGACAGGATAATTCCGCCAACTATAAACTGATAGCCACTGAGCATGACCGGATTGTGTTTTGCCGAATATCGCTTCAGGAACACAGATGAAAATGCATAAGCCACTGTCGAAAGGAATATCGCACCCTCGCCTGACAAGCTCATATGGAAATTCATTCCATTCATATTTATGAGAACAACTCCCGCAAATCCAACCAGACATCCAAGCATCTTCTTCGCAGTGACATTTTCCTGATGGAATATGAATCCCGACACTATGATGGCAACGAATACATTTACTGCCTCTATGATCGAGGCCTTGACTCCGCTTGTGTGTGCAAGTCCTATATAAAAGAACAGGTATTGTATGACAGTCTGCAGCATAGCCAGCCATGCGATTTTGCCGGTGCAGCCCTTCTCCGGCTTTATTAACTTTCCTTCCAGCAGACTTCCAAACAGCACTGCAAGTACACCCGCCAGCACGAATCGCATACCTGCGAACAGTATCTGTGCCGACGTATCCGCACTCTCTATATTCCACAGTCCATAACCTATCTTTATACACGGAAATGCACTTCCCCACAGCAGGCAGCACAGCATGGCACCGAGCCACACAACACTGGTTTTCTGCATCCATTTGTCGTTTATCTCTATCTTATTCATGTTTACTTCTCTCAATCTTTTATCCATAGTCCGGCATCAGCGCTTATAACTGCCAGTCTATATTCTTTGCATTCTCCGCAAGCAGCAGCCTGGTTGCAAGTTCTCCATCATCAAGCTCTATATAGTCGCCATTTGCATAGTACCGCCACTCGGCAGTCATCTTTTTCCCTGACCAGTTCTTCTCTCTTATAACCCAGAACTGTTTTGGAGAAAGTCTTTCATGGTTGTTCCTCATCAGATTATAACACTCTGTGTATCTGCATTTTCTTACAAGTTCCTTGACATCTATGAATGTCTCACGATTCTGGACCTGACAGATAAGCAAGCAGCAATTCTTCTTCGACTTTCTCTGCACCCTCTCGATCGATATATCAAACCACGAACACAGGATCATGTAGACCAGTATGTACACAAACAGATATGCTATGGAGAATACAACATCTCCTCTCGAACCGATGATCTTGTACAGGAACCACTTATTGAAATAGAACAAGATCACACCCGTCAGGAATGAGCACAGGATCAGGTCAGTGAACCACTGTCCTGCCACGATCAGTCCATGTGTATTCCTCGAATCCGAGAAAAATCTCAGTATCCAGAGAAGCAGCATCGTGATGACCGCCAGCACAAGCGCAGCTATACCAAGGTGTACCCCGGAGTCAAATATTCAGTGCCAGTTAAGCGGTAATTTTATATGTTTTATGTCATGCAGGAGATACTGCACATCTGGATTCCAAACCGTATTGCCCCAATATATGAATCCCCACACTGCACCTATCACAAATAACAAAATCTCCTTTTTCCATCTTCCCCTCATAATGTACCTCCATTCTTAAGCATCTTTTATTGTATATATATGGAAAGTATATTTTTATACACGAAAAAAGTCAATTTTCTTTCCCCATTGGCGCGACTTGTTTTTGGCAAATATTTCTTCAATTATCTCCTCGTATATGATATGCTCTAGTTAGTTTATGCTAACCATATAGATTATTTACAAGGGGGATTACATGGAACAGACAGAAAAGATTAAATACCAAAGGAACTGCCTGCTGGGCGCGCTCGGCGCAGCACTTCTCATCGTCGGAGATCTGTGTCTCAGCATCGTACCCGCATCGCCCGCAGACAAAGGGCTCTATGTGAGGGAAGCATACATGAACGGAGATTTTCAGCTGTGGAGGGTGGCACTGCTTCTAGTGACCGGCCTTATCGGTATGTTCTTCTATGCATTTGGCATAGAAGCCATCGCAGAGCAGATACTTCCCAAGTACCGCAAGACCAGAGCGCTCGTCAAATACGCAGGACTCATGTATGTTGCATCCGCCGCAACACTGCATTTTCTCGTAGGATCACTCGCCTACTGGGTAACATATCTGTCAGAACACATTGGAAGGGAACAGGCCATCGCATACGTCGATGATTACTACAATCTGCTCTTCCCGGCTGTCAGCATAGTGTACATACCGACAGCCCTGCTCATGCTCACAAGCCTTATATCCCTGCTAGCAGGCAGAACTGTCATGAAGAGGGGCATGATCGTATTCCATATCATCACATGGCAGCTTATATTTGTGCTCATCCCTGACATCAGACAGGCCATGGGTGCTGATATATCCACAATAGACTATGTTTTCAGCCAGGCATCTGGCAATACCGCCTGTCTCATCTGGCTTGTTGCCAACTTTGTATACTCACGCAGGAATGATAAGTAATTCTCAAGACCCCGAATGCCGGAAGGGGCCTGATCCCATCCGTTGCCACGCAAAAAGTCCCATGCATCTGCACCGTGCAGACACATGGGACTTTCTTATCTTATTACTCTATATTGCTATTCACATTTTAAAACACTACGCATACGCTGATTGCGTACATCACAATTTATTTCAACATCATAGACGATGTCACATCAACCTACAGCATACCCTCTTTGATGATGTCGTGGTCTCTCAGTACCTTTTCGATCACCGTGCCCTGGATCTTCTTAAGTATAGGTCTCTTGAGCTTGTTCAGAGGTCCAAGATTTATCTCAAGCGGAGATTTGCCATCCATGAGCTTCACGCTGCTGTCCAGCAGCTCACGGATATCGTACACACTTCCCCACACCTCAGGAACACCTCTGTCCACGCCGAGGAGTCCATACACAGCCTCCATGGCAGTTCTCACTGAATACTCTGTGGTGAACACCGTGTCACGAGGAGTGTCGGCGAACTGTCCGAGGAATGCAAAGTTCGTGCATCCGTCTGGAATTACATCCGGTCTGTCGCCCTTTGCTCTAGGCATGAAGAACGCGGTGATATATGGCATCATAGTTGGCACGCAGACTGCGCTGTTTGTGGCCAGCTCCTCGATCTCATCCTCAGGCACTCCCAGATGGTAGAGCCACTCCTCCGTGATCTCCTTACCTGTGCAGTCCTTCATAGGCTTCTTGATATAATCGCCCGGAACATCTGTGAACAGGCCATATACCCATACACACACCTTATCCTTGTCCTGAGTCTTGAACTGTCCCTGTCTGTTGATGGTCCAGCTCATCAGCCAGCTTGAATCCTGGCAGCTCACTATACCGCCCGTGACAACCTTTCCTGTTCTCGGATCACGCTTGCAGATATCCACGATGTAAGGGATGATCTTGTCGTCCAGCGTTGTTACTGTGGCTGACTCCCAGTTTGTCTTTGATATATCAGAGCAGAACTTCTCTGGATGTCCAAATGAAGGATCCTGTGCAGCTATGTTCTTCCACAGACTCCAGCAGCCGCTTGTTCTGACTTCTGCGTCACCATTTGGCGCATGATTCTGATCGCCGTAGATAGTTCCCTCCGTACAGCTTCCATTTGTTACAAATACAAGATCGTTCTCAGTGAGTGGAATACCCTTCTCAGTTCCATTTACCCTGCACTCGATGGTCTTTGCTATCTTCTTGCCGTCTCTCATGTCAAATATGACATTTGTGACCTCCGTATTGTACTGGAATGTCACGCCCGCAGCTTCAAGATACTTCACCATCGGAAGGATCAGCGACTCATACTGGTTGTACTTTGTGAACTTGAGTGCTGAGAAATCTGGAAGTCCTGAGATGTGATGTATGAATCTCTGGAAGTAGAGTTTCATCTCCAGTGCACTGTGCCAGTTCTCAAATGCAAACATCGTCCTCCAGTACAGCCAGAATGTTGAATCAAATACCTCTTCATCGAATACATCCTCTATCGTCTTGTCATACAGATCCTCGTCCTTTGTCATGAAGAGCTTCATGATCTCCATACAGCCCTTCTGGCTCAGATTAAATTTGCCATCTGTGTGGGCATCCTTGCCTCTGTTCACTGTTGCTCTGCACAGTGAGTAATTTGGATCCTCTTTGTTCAGCCAGTAATACTCGTCAAGAACCGATACCCCCGGTGTCTCTATTGAAGGTATACTTCTGAACAGATCCCACAGGCACTCGAAATGGTTCTCCATCTCACGTCCACCTCTCATGACGTAGCCTCTGGCAGGATCAAATATTCCATCGCACGCGCCGCCCGCTATATCCATAGCCTCAAGAATATGGATATGTGAACCCGGCATCTGTCCGTCACGCACAAGGAAACAAGCTGCTGCCAGTGATGCAAGTCCACTTCCAACTATATATGCGTTCTTGTCATCCACGCCCTCCGGCTTTCTCGGTCTGGCAAATGCCTCGTAGTTACCATTTGTATAATAGATTCCCTTGCTGTTCTTCTCATGCTTTCCGCGCTCCGTATTGCGGTACTCTGCATGTTCTGCCGCAGCCTTCTCCTTCTGAACTTTTGCCTTATTGTGATTCTTTACTGTGAGAGCTGCTGCTCCTGCGCCGGCTGCTGCCACCGCTGCGATTCCGATTCCTAATTTCTTCTTTGACATAAGCAATTCTCCTTTCAGTCTGCCGTCTATTTCCATCTCATGTCCCTATAATAGCTTACCCAATTTTTATTTCATATTTACAAAAAAAGTGGAATGATAAAATTTTTATCATTCCACCCGTTTTGTATAAATTTATTTTGAATATTTCTCCATGAACAGTATCACGCTCTGCCTCAGCACTTCCATCTGTGACTTCAGATAATATTCATCCTCAAATAAAGCATAATGCACGCTTGCTCTTACGAATATGAAAATCAATGGAGTAAGAATATTGTAAGGAATGCCTATCTTAGGCTCAAGCTGTTTTGCATACTCTGTATATCTCTCATTGACTCCTTCAAAGAACCTCTTTCCATGCTCAATATACTTTGGATGAGTATACACCTGATACATCAGTCTATATTTTTTGCCATGCTTCCTTGCTGTCCAATATGGTATTTCCTCAATAAACCGCATTACATCCTCTGCATCCTTTGGCGATTCCTTCATGAAATCATCCTCAACCTTTGACATGCAATGTGCAGTGGACTGTACTATCAGATCATCCAAATCGTCAAAGTATGTATATAACACAGATGGGTTTGTATTGCATGCTTTTGCAAGTCCTCTTATTCCCACAGAATTCAGTCCGTTCTCGGCATAGCACTCATAGCATTTCTCCATCAGTTCTATCTTTTTGGCCTGAAACTGTTCCTCATTGCGTACTCTCACTTCACTGCCTCCTTCAAGTAACATCCTGCCAGCATTTAATCAGGCAAATTTTTTCATATTAGCACGACACATCTTGACTTGTCAGCTTATTTGGTTGTGGCTGACTTTATTCCGCTCCATCCTGAAAAATAGTTCTTTGTCTTATTATTCTTAGTTATCTGCTTATAAGTACGAATCCGCACATAATACTTTTTCTTTGCCTGAAGATTTGATAAAGCATAACTGGTTGTCGCATTCTTCCTGATCGTAACTGTCTTCGCTCCAGCAAATGTTGAAGATGTGCTGTACTGTAACTGATAACCAGTTGTCTGTGTCGGCTGCTTTGCCCACTTGACTACCAGCTTTTTCTTGTCTGCACTTATGCTGGATACGCCAACACCCTTCGGCTTAATTATAAATGACTTTGTGAAAGTGCCGCTATAATTGCCCTTGAAGCTGATCTTCACAGTGTAACTGCCAACTGCCTTTCGGCCAGAAGCATATGTAACTGTGTAAGAAGCACTTCCAAGTTTATTTCCTTTGCTGTCCTTGACCGTCACTCCCGGAGTTCTGACTTTGCCATTGTAGGTGAGCTCTGTCGCTGCCAGGGTGATGCTTGCTAATCTTGGTATAGACTTTGACGAAATCAGCTTGCCACAGGCAGAGCACTTAACTGTAACCTTTCCATTGGTCTTCGCGGTCGCCTTAACGGTCGTCGTCTTTGCGGTATGTTTACCTGTTGCAGGAATCTTGAGCTTATCAAGTGTAGTTTCGGATGTACACTTTGCATCTGCGAAATATTTGTGGCATACCCCACAGTACCAGTACGCCTTATTTCCCGCCTTGGCGCAGGTAGCAGATACTGCTTTCACAGCCTTTATAGTGTGCGCTGCCGGAATAATGGTATCATCAATACTTATTTCCTGTTCACCACTCTCATCCAGGAAACATTTTCCGCAATTATCACAGAACCAGTACTCTATATTTCCCGGTGTCTTGCAGGTCTTTTCTTTAGCTTTCTCCTTGGTCGTCGAATGTCCGGTTGCCTTGAGTACATCATCTGCAATGTGTGAATCACATCCCTCATCCTGACATTTGTATCCCACATAACCATCCTCTGTACATGTCGCAGCTTTCTTTGTCGCCACATATGTGTGTGGTTTATTTGCCACCAAGACATCATAATCAGCCTTTACATTTCCAGAAGATATTGTAACCACATACCTGCCCGGCTGAGTCGAACTGTAATCTGTGGTCACATCATAAGGAATCAGCCTCGAGTTAAATCCACTGCTTCTTATAAGCCTTACGCTTACTCCGTTCAATGTGAGATCCTGACCATAGTAAAATGTTGTCTTTGCATTGTCAGTTTTTATATCCACCTTAACTGGATTAAGTCTGATTGGATGGCCTGTGATATCAGCATTTGTCAGCATTCCAACATATTCATAACCAAGTTTGCTGAGTGTAAAATCGTCCACATATGATACATCACACTCTCGCCCCTGGACTGTTGTACCCAGAATCATATAATCAACATTTGACTTCTTTGCACCGACTCCATTATATATATAACATTTTCTAATCTTCAATTCATTACATAGACCTGCAAATGAACCATGATTATCCGCTGAATGTTTAAATTGATCAGTCCATGCATTTGTCGCCATAAAACTCCAGCAGTTCTCCATTAAACTATTATGGCCTTGACCAACCATACCACCTGTATAGCTTTCACTATCCGTACTTTCAGATTGAACGTTTCCATCCTCTCTTCCACAGTATAGAATATTACTTCCTGTAACATAACCTGCTATATTCCCTACGCAACCTTTTACGTCCTGCTTCTTATTCGTGCTCTCTCTGACAATTGTCCACACATTGCGCAGAGTACAGCCATTCAGCTCACTGTTGCTTAGCCAGCCTGTGATTCCTCCAAGATATACTCTTCCGCCTGACATAATTCCATACGCATAACTGTCAATAACCTCACATCTCGCTATCTTTCCCTTATTCTCAACCATTCCGGCAATAACACCAACATAATAGTATCCATCTGCATCTTCCAAGTACATGGTAGTTTTGTCCACCGTCAGATCCTGCACCGTTCCACCCGATATACAGTTGAAAATGCCGTACTTACTTGTGTTATTTAAACGAAAATCAACATTTGATATGCTATGTCCATTTCCATAAAATGTACCACTGAATTTTCCGGTCACACTCGTGAAATAGTAATCTTTGTAATCCAGATCAGCTGCAAGTGATATATATGCGTCATTGTAATAACCGCCTGCAAATAAATTGAACTGCTCCTCAGTCTTGATCACATATGGATATTCTGATGTTCCATAACCACCGGCTAACTTTCCTGCCTTGCTCGTAAACGTATATGTATGAAGAAGTATCTTCTGATCGCCAATGGTACAATAAATATCCACTTTGGCATCTGTACCTTCCTCAAAGTCTGTGCCAAAAACAATTCTGTCGCCATTTATCGTAACTCCGCTGTCTGAAGACTCATAACTGTATTCGCATACTCCGCCAAACATTTTGACATAACCGCTTCCAAAGTATGCTGCCAGCAGACTATTAGAATCTGGAAGAGTTATGACCGCTCCCGGCTCCACATTCATTGTGCTGTCTTTCATATTTCGCATCAGATACCCTGCAGGTCCTTTATAGCTGACTTCAAGTCCCTCTATAGATGAGAAATGCTTGTTGAGATCATAAAAAACATGGGTTGTAGTCTGCATGCTCTCTTCAGTCATCGATGCAAATATCGCCTCAATCTGGTTCATACCGAGCTTTGAGCCGAAATCTGTGTCATAGCGAGTAAGATTATTTTGTGACATATATGTACTCTGAAACAGAGTTATGGACATATAATAGTAATTTGCCAGACTATATGTGTAGTAAGCCTGCGCCACAAAATCTTTAACCGCAGCTGCCGTCTCTGCATCAGAATATCCCGCAGCTTTATAGTATCTGCACAAAATATCTGTGACAGAACCCGGGCAGCTCACACCGCTCAAATCTCCGCGGAGATATCCTCCCATTCTCTGAATACGATAGATCAATCCATTTGTCTCATCTGCTGCCCCCAGATTAAACAATTTATCATATGTGTTTTTGACCACCTCTATATCGCTCTCTGCCTTCAACGAATCTAAGTATGTTTCACATGTCTTGATATCTATCCTGAACGCATCATACATATCACAGAAATTCACAAGATATGTGTTATACTTCAATATTTCTGTGTTGTTATCCAAGGTCTCTTTAATATCTTTCAGCGCATCCCCAGTCTTGCTAATATTAGAAACCATTGTAGCATTTAATGCAGTCAGCGTCATATTCTGATCATCCAATCTCTGCTGAATATTGTACAGCTGTGATTCCACGCCGCTCAGATCCACATCATTCATTATGACCGTACTTCCAGGCGACTCATTTTCATTTATGCCCATCAGTTCCTTTCCTATACACTTGAATGTACCGCCTATCGCATCCTTAAATGACCAATTTTCCTTCTTTGCCTGCTCCATGGCACTCTTGCCTGCTCTGACCATTGTTCCGGCGACATCAAACATCGACAGCACATCTACAGCCTTGGCCTCCTTTGGCGCCACAGAGATCGTTCCAACCGCCATACATACAACCAGAAACATGCTGACGATCCGCCTCTTTATTCTTTCCTTTCTCATAGACCATCCCCCTTTTTGAATGATTTTGATACAAAATATTTATTAACCGAACGTTCGTTTATATTATAGCATATAGCAATATATGCCATCAAGTTTTTTTCAGCTAAACCCAACCCGCTGCCAAAAGCACAGATACTTACCGCTCTTTGCTCTAGCGATACCTTCTGTCGACGCCATTCTGCCTGTAATATGCCGCCTTATTCTCATACATTCTCTCGTCTGCAGCCTTCACTATCTCATCAAATGACTCCCAGTCCTTCTCATCACTTGACACATAGCCACATGATATTGATATGGACTTCACCTGCTGTCCAGACCATCCACCTACAACATCGTCAAACTCCTGCCGTACTCTCTTCAGCCTTCTGGTATTTACAAATATGATGGCCGCAAATTCATCACCGCCCATCCTGTACACCTTACCATAGTTTCCAAAACACTGCTCCATACACTCGGCAGCACCCTGAAGCAGTTCATCTCCAGCCGCATGTCCCAGGGTATCATTCACTGATTTAAGCCCATTTACATCCATGGACACATACACATATGCAGAATCTCCCGGAAGCTCCCTGACATCATCTATATATGCGCTCCTGTTATAACATTTTGTGAGCTCATCTGTAAAAGATCGTCTTATCAGCTTCTGCTCCCGTTTCTTATCCTCGTCTATGCTTCTGGTGGTAAATATAACTTTTAAAGGACGTCCGTCCTCATCAACATCTATCGATATAAATGACATTCTGAACCATCCAAGCTCCGTCACCATGAACTCACCTGATACGATCTTTTTCTTGATCAGTCTGTCCCCCAGACTATCCAGATCCATGAATTTCTGAGCACTTGCCTGATGTTCATCCACAACCACCTTATGGACGATCTCCCTCATAAGCTCCTTCGCCCCTACTGCCCGCTCACCAGCCCTCAATATCAGGTCTCCTGCGCTATAGAGTGCAAATGTATCATGTTGAAGATCAAGCATATGCATGCTGTAATACATCCCCGACATTGATGTCAATATTGCCAGCTGTTCATTTCTCTCCCGGTTCGCACGGATCACCTTCATCACCATGCTTACCACCAGACCGGCGGCAAAGCACAGATACAGTGCCATGATAACCATGATTGCCGTATTGCTACGACTGTTCACATCCATTCTATATATAACACCGATCACATACTCTCCGGATCTGCGGAATACACATCTGTTTCTAAAGCCATTGATCTTTCTTATGCCTATAAAACTGTCCTCACCGTCCGGCAGCACATCATCAGCCATCGAAATGCCGATCTCATCAAGAGTAAGCCCTACTCCCGGTTCATATGAATATCCATATATTTCTCCCGATTCGCCATCTGCCACTATAACACTCATTCCATCATACATAGGCATATTGGCAACCACCGTGGATATCTCATTCTGTTTTACCTCATCCAGAAGTCTTCTCGGCTCGATTCCAACCTGTATCATCTTGGTGCCATCGTCGTTCCACGTTATGGCATACATCATATTCTTACCCTTTGATGTGTTCGGAGTGACATCCTGACACATGGTGAGATTCTTGTCATCCAGCATTGGCTTAAAATACGCCATCTGTTCCCCGGAATCAAAACTATATCCAAAGTATTCGGGATTGGTACCGGCATATATCACACCATCCGTATTAAACAAATGCACCTCATCAACAGATATGAGTGCAGCGATCTTGCGGAGCTCATCCACATCATTTGCCACCTCAGGCTTTGCATCAACTATATACGCCACTGCCTTAGCCCTGACCATATAGTCTTCCTTGAGGGAGTCTATCAGATCATCCTCACTTGCCTTATTCTTCTCAATTACATTGCTGACCTGATCCAACAGCACCTGCGATGTCCTGTCAAAACTCCTGTTATTGATAAAGCTCAGTATGACCGCCTGGATGACCATCGCAACCAGCACGATTCCCCCCGTTATCAGTATTATCCCCGGCAATTTCCTTTTCTTATATGATATCTGACTCATAAGCGCTCTCCCCGCGTATTCCCATAATAATAGATTCCTTTATATTGGTCTGCCCTCGACTTTTACATCTCTCTCTCAAAATTATGAATAGAATTTGCTATATTTCCACGAAGTGTGGTGCTAAGCTGCTCCACTATTTTATGATAATCGTCTTTCATCCCCTTGTCTACCCAGTCAAGCATAATTCCAACAAATCCATACTTGTAAAAGTCTGCTATGAACTGTTTATCAGCCTCCGAAAGGTTATCCCCTGCGCATTTCTCATCCACTACATCCGCTATGAGCTGGTACGACAGCTTATACAGATAGTTTTCTATCTTAGCCTTATCCACCGACCTGTATATATTTGCGATAAATGGCTTGTTCTCAAGCACAGCCTCAAATACCTGTATCATACCCTCCTGCCAGGTATCGTAGGTCTTCTTATCCTTCAGCGCCTGCTTGCCATCCTCTATACACACCCACTCGGCAAGCTCATATATATCCTGAAAATGATAATAAAATGTCATCCTGCTTATCCCGCAGTCTCCGGTGAGATCCGCTATCGTTATCTTGTCAAATTGCTTCTCCTTGAGCAGTTTCTTAAGCGAAACTTCAAGCGCCTTCTTCGTTGTATTCGCCATCTTACACCTCACAATCTTTTCCCGGGGACGGAGGTACCTGTCCCCATTTTTTATTTAAAAATATTATATTTACGGATTTTTCTTTTTATTTTTTTCCTGTTCTTCTCGTCACCAAAGAAACTACTGAGCTTTTCGACAAACAATGTCAGATATCTGAACATGGATTCCGCAGCAAATGCAAATACCACCATGAGCAGGAAGCATATGTTGGATATCGACTCTATGGCAAACAGCTTACCGAGGAAAAGTCCACAGAACAGCAGTCCGACTATGTTGATAATAAGTACCCCATACTTCATCTTGTTGAACGGATGGCTGATCTTGATTATTATCATGAATCCGACAACCGCAAGAAGCATTGTGCCGGCTGTGGCTATGTCCTCACTCGGGAGATTGAATACCTGTCCGCAGATTACAAGTGCTCCGACCGACAACACATCCGTGAGTCCCGCAGGCAATGCTTTTAGCATGACATTTGCCATAAAGTTTCCCTCTATACGATTCCTGTTCGGCTCAAGTGCCAGCAGGAATCCCGGCAATCCTATGGTGAACATGCTTATGAGTGATATCTGTGATGGCTCCAGCGGATATGTGATCGCAAATATCGCTGAGAATATGGCCATCAGCAGTGAGAATATATTCTTGACAAGGAAGAGACTTGCTGATCTCTGAATATTGTTGACAACCTGTCTTCCCTCAAACACCACATATGGCATACGTCCGAAATCCGAATCCAGAAGCACCGTCTGTGCCGCCTGCGCAGCCGCTTCACTTCCGGATGCCATAGCTATACTGCAATCCGCATCCTTCATTGCGAGTATATCATTTACACCATCACCAGTCATGGCAACCGTGTGTTTCTGTTTCTGAAGCGCCCTGACTATGAGCTGTTTCTGTTTAGGCGTAACTCTTCCAAATACTGTATATTTATCCACAGCCTCAGCTATATCCTTCTCAGACACCAAAGTGGAAGCATCCACATAGTTCTCCGCTCCATCTATGCCTGCACGCTTTGCCACCTCTGATACTGTGGCAGGGTTATCTCCGGATATGACTTTTATGGCAACGCCCTGCTCTTTGAAATATGTAAACGTACTCTTGGCATTTTCCCTTATCGGGTTTGAAAGCACTATATAACCAATAGGAGATATGCCTCCGGATGGTCTTACCGAGCCAATGGAATCCTCATCGGAATTCTTTCCATTAATATTCTTACTATCATCCGCATCTTTGTCGTCGTTGTTCTCTATGTATGAAACTCCTGACTCCGCCATAAGAAGGACTCTGTATCCCTTGCTCTGGTACTCCTCTATCTCTTCGGATATCTCATCGTACCTATCCTTCATTATAAACTCCGGAGCACCCAGCATATAGTCTCCCTCGACAAATGACACCTTACTGTATTTGTTCGCCGATGTGAAAGGCTGTGTCTTGAGCAGTGTCCTGCTGCCCTTCTCTATCTCATTCTTATCCACATAAGCTCTGATCGCCTCCATGGTGGCATTGTTGTCCTCAATGACCGCCGAGTAATCCGCCAGCAGATGTGCAAATGCTCTCTTGTCCATCTCGTCATCGCCGCATCTGCCGCTTATCACCAGCTCTGTAACCTGCATACCCGGCTCAGTGATGGTTCCGGTCTTATCCACACAGAGTACATCAACTCTCGCGAGTGTCTCTATACTCTTCATGTCATGCAGCAACACTTGTTTCTTCGCAAGTCTTATTGTGCTGAGCGCAAGCGCAACAGTTGTGAGCAGATAAAGTCCTTCAGGGATCATTCCAAGAACCGCCGCAACCATCGATACAACACTCTTCTTGAATGTCTCTCCATTCATGATATACGCCTGGCAGAACAATATGATTCCCACTGGTATGATGATGATTCCAACCCATTTTACAAGTTTGTTGATGTACCTGATCATCTCTGACTGTTCGCCGTCACCCATGGCTTTCGCCTGGGCTGTGAGCTTTGATATGTATGACTCATTGCCCACCTTGTCAAGCTTGGCATAGCACTGTCCGGACACCACAAAGCTTCCGGACATGAGTCCATCACCTGATTTCTTCTTGATCTCGTCTGACTCACCGGTGAGCAGGGCTTCATTTACCGATATACTGCCGCTGAGCACCGTAGCATCAGCACATATCTGATTGCCTGCAGACAGAATGATGATATCGTCCTTAACCAGTTCCTCTGATTGTATCTGCTGCTGTTCTCCATCTCTCACAACTATCGAATGCGGCGCATTTAACATGCTCATCTTGTCAAGAGTCTTTTTGGCACGCAGCTCCTGAAATATTCCTATAACCGTGTTGCCTATGATGACCGGCAGGAAAGTCAGATTTCTGAATGATCCAACTATACATAGCAGCACCGTAAGTATGAGGAATATAAGATTGAAGTATGTGAGCAGATTGGACTTGACGATCTGCCCCACCGTCTTCTGCGTACTTATATCCGTGTGATTGGTCTGTCCATTGTCGATCCGTTCCCTTACTTCCTCCGATGTAAGACCCATGATCGGGACTCCCCGCGTATCCAAATTGCTTTCTGAATTTGTATCCAAATAAAACACCTCTTCCTGTGTATATGATCGGAAAATGTTATGCACCACGCAGCATTTTGCATCGGCTGCCCATGACATCTCATGATTTCTTTAATAAAGTTCTATTATAAGTACTCCAAGTAAGGTTATTCAAGGAGGATGGCAGATATTTCATATTTTTTTAAGAAACCTTGTGTCTCCTTAACGACAAACGGGCGGCCATCTGGTTTGAGATGTGTATACATTTAAAATTATTTTAAAGTAAGTTATTTGAGATAATTCTCAGCATATTATATTGTAATATTACATTTTATTAATACTTTTTTTATATTATAATGTGATTGGTCATCAAATTGGGGAGGATGACAAGTTTTTATTTTTAAGGGGGATTATTCTAATGACGAGAATCGTGAAAGACTACCGGAGAAACCCGGAAAACAAAAAGGCACTGTACCTGGCGATCGTTTTTTTGATACTGGGTGGACTGGGCTGTTTAAAGTATATCGTACCGGATATCATTGCATGGACTCAAAGTATTGGCTGTGAACAGACCAGCGGATATGTAAAGTATTCTGAACAGTATGATTATTATTCCGGTCGTTACAGAAAAGCCAGCAACCATACGGTAACCTATGATACAATCGTCGAATACACCATTGATGACCAGACATATACCCAGACCGTATACACTGGTACTAATTACTTTAACATGGGAGAATCCGTCAAGGTATACTACAAAAAAGACAATCCAGAAAATGCCGTGACTGACATTGCCATGAAGAGAACACCTACATTCCCTTCTGTTTTCCTGTTTGGTCTAGGTGCCGCCTTACTCATATTGTACTTACTTCCTTTCAAGATAGTTGATGACTGAGTCGGCTAAACAAAATGAGCATAACACATTTCCCATCTGGGTATTATTGTGTTACGCTCATTTTTTATGCAAGCTGCGAATCGGGATCCGCATCTACATCATATTCTATTATCATAGCATAAGCCATATTTGATATATTGACTGCTCTATGGTCTCTGTCCCATCGCGCCCTCAAGTGTGATGGTCTCACCACTCATGTACTTGAAATCCGGTGATGCGAGTGCCACGCACGCACGTCCAATCTCCTTCTCTACGTCTCCGAAGTGTCCCATTGGCGGCATCTTTACATTTGCCTTGAACGCATCCGGATATGCCTTCTCAAAGTTCTCAAGCTGTGATGTCCATGCGAGAGGACATACTATATTGACATTTATTCCATCAGCTGCCCACTCTGTAGCTGCAACTCTTGTAAGGCCCCTGATGCCTTCCTTCGCTGCCGCATATGCGCACTGTCCGTAATTTCCAAATAGGCCTGCACCTGATGCAAAGTTGATGACTGAACCCTTTGTCTCCTTCAGATATGGATAGCATGCCTGCATATAGTAAAATGCAGCGTAAAGACCTGAATATATGGCAAGGTCAAACTGTGCTGTTGTGTGATCTACGATGGTAACACCTGATGCAGATGCCTGTGCATTGTTGATGAGCACATCTATTCTTCCAAATTCCTTAACTGCCTGCTCCACAACGTTCTTGACAACGCTCTCGTTGTCCGCACCTGCGTTTACATCAGCCTGGACCGAAAGAACCTTGATCCCATATTTGCTCTCAAGCTCTGCCTTTGCATCCTCAAGTTTCTGGACATTACGTCCTGTAAGCACCAGATTGGCACCTTCCTTGGCATATGCTGTCGCTATTCCGTATCCGATGGATCCACAACTTCCATCACTGAGAACTGCACGTCCGCCTCCTGTTATTATCGCTGTCTTACCTGTTAAAAACCCCATAAATGTATACTCCTTTCCTGGCCATGACTACCTTCTTCACACTTCACATCGCATAGATTCCTGTCATCCATAACATATATCTATAATTTCATAGCCCATATCTATTATTATAGCCACACGACCGCCCCAAAACAACACCTTCACCTATCTTTAAATGAAAATATATATGCACATCTTTCCTCAGAACACCGGTGATACAGCTTGCAGCGGTGTTGATACATACGGATATTAAACAAAATAAGCCGGAGTATGAGATTTTTAATTATCACACACTCCGGCATTTTTTTATATCATGTCGCCTTGCGGCTCCATGCGGTCGCTCGCACTATGCCAGCTTGCGCAAGCGTAGCTGTCGCACTGCTCGCTATATCATCTTATTCACTATATTTCGAAGCTCCGCATAATTGCATGCAGCCAGTACATCCTCGTCCGTCTTGTTCTGCAGCGACAGATACCACACCGGTGTCATTCCGGCATTTTTCGCTCCCATGACATCCTTCTTGTAGCTGTCCCCCACATAGATGACTTCATCGTTCTTTACGCCCAGCTTTGTAGCTATCATATCGAACATCCTGCGGTTCGGCTTTTCTATACCAGCCTCCTCGCTAGTTATCATTGCGTCAAGTCTGCCCGTAAGTCCCAGCCTGTCTATCTTCCTGAACTGGATATGAGCAGTCATATCAGTACATATACCAATCTTTATCCCTCTGGCTTTCATATCATCTATAAACTCCAATGCCCCGGGGAATATAGATATTCTGTTCAGAAAGTTGTTCCAGAAGTAATTATACACCTGCAGGTCATACTTAAATGGTGATACCCCCAGGATCTCCAGCATCTTCTGGAAGTACAGCACCCTATTGTGCTGCGCCGCCATATCCCAGGCGGAGAGCTGATCCTTTACCATGTCTCTGCCTTCTTCAAAGGCTTTCATCACTGTCACTTCATCTATATGAAGAAGTTCATTTGCCACGTATCTCACAGTGTCATCCACTGCCTTATCATTCTCATGAAGGCAGTCGTATAATGTATCATCTAAATCAAATACTATTGCTCTTATCATATATATCCTCCTCGTATTGTGCCGGGTGTTCTAGTTCATACTGTATACATAGTATATAAATTTTGAGCTTTTTTTACAATCTCATCCTTGGCGTATTACACCAATTATATTCATATCCTGAGGGGGGACGGAGGTACCTGACCCCATACCTTTAGGGGGACGGAGGTACCTGTCCCCTCCGTCCCCATGGACGTTCCGTCCGGAAAAGCAAAAAAACCTGACGGTTTTGACGCCGTCAGGTTCTATAGAAAATAGCGAGTAATCTTTTTTATTTTATTATATATCCAGTTACCGGCACTCACGTCGAACTTCCTTGGTGATCGTTGTTCCACCGGTCTTGTACCAGTTGTCCACAAAACTGTCAAATTCATCCAGATCTGCTTCACCTGTAACTATCTTCAGGTAAGTGTCGCTCTCCAGATTCTCAAGGTGCCACCAGTCTGACACCATGGTCTCGGTCTCCCCAAAGTACAGAGAATCGACTTTATTTGTACGCGCATCATTGAGTATCTTGCATGCAGTTATACGAGATGTATATGCCGCCCAGTCCTCAGATGACGCATTATCTTCATTCTTGAGATATGAATCACATGCCTCATAATAAGATTGTTCCAGCAGATTCAGATCATCCGGCTGCCTTACGCCAGAGAACACATGGTTCAGCTCGCCATAACATATCTGAAGTGCATTGTTGTAGTCCACGTTCATTGCAAGTGGTCTTGCGGTAGGATCCACATTGAGTTTGTAGTAATCCTTTATAGCCTGATTGTCTTTGTCTTCATATCTTATATAGTCAAACAGCACGCTTATTATCTTGCACACTATCTCCGGGTGCTCATATCCCTTTCTGACAACCACAAAGTTGCCATATGGAACCTGGGTGTGATAACTCGTTGAACCATTTTCCTCTGTGGCAAGCAAATATGGTTCCCACTTTGCTGTTGGATCGGCCGATACAGCGTCCATGAGCGGATTATTTGGAGCCCACCATGGTCCGAAGAACGAACCACACTGTCCATTCACTATGAGTTCTATCATGTTGCTGCTTGTCCGCATGAGGAAATTCCGATCCAGAATCCCTTCCTCGTACATCTCATGTATATGCTCCAGAGCCTTCTTTGCCTCCGGCTGTACAGAACCATACACGACATTTCCGTCTCCATCTTTTATCCACTGTTTCGGAAATGCCCCATATGCGGCAAATATTATATCGAGCGTGTACTCGCTGCTATAACCACAACCGCCGCAGAGACTTGTGTCTACCACCAGCCCTACGGTATTTCCTTCACCATTATTTCCCGGATCTTTCTCAATAAACTGTCTGATGATCTCCTCCGCATCCGAAAGCGTTCTCGGAGCCTCAAGTCCCAGCTTATCCATCCAGTCTTTTCTAAGCCATATCAGATTTGGTCCATCTGATATATTTGTCTCAGGTATGGCCATGATACGGTCATCAAATGTGACCACATCCATGATACTGCTGCCATAACTCTTATATATGTTCTTTATCGTTTCACTCATACAGTTGTTATAACTGTATGTGAGATCCTCGATCATGTCATTTTCCACCAGATACTGCAGTTCATCCATATCCTGGACGATCATCACATCCGGAAGATCCTTCTGTGCTATCACCATGGATACATTGTCATCATACTGATCATCAGCAGCCTCAAATATATCCTGGTTCTGCACATTTAAGATTTCATTTAATATCTGTGTGTATGCGTTATTTTCATACGTTTCTCCCTGTGGGAGATTTGAATTATTTGCACCGGACAGCTTGCCCAGGGTATAGGTGAGCTGTTCCGGATACCTTCCAAGCGGCGTTGTCTCCGCAATATGCATGGCAGACTCGTATTCTGCATCTATGGTCGCCTCAGACGGGTTGGAGGGGGTGTTATTGTCCTGGCAGCCACATATTATTATAAGGGTAATTGTTAGCACACATGTTATTATTTTTTTCAGATACTTCATTGCTGGCATATGCTTTCCTCATTCCACTTGTTTATGCAAATAATTTCATATTTATTATCTTAACCCTTTACGCCTCCAGACATGCTATCCTTGTAGCACTTCTGCATTACCATAAAGAGAATGATAATCGGTACGGATATCAGCACTGCGCCAGCCGCAAATGAGTTGAACCAGTTGTACACATACTCTTTCTCGAGCATGTTCCAAAGTCCGATGGATACTGTGTAATAGTCCTTATTGGCTCTGCATATAACCTTGGCAAACACGAAATCAATCCATGGTGCAAGGAACGAATTCAGAACCGTATAAACTATGATCGGACGGCTGAGCGGTATGATGACCCTTGTAAATGACTGCCATCTTGTAGCACCATCAAGGTACGCTGCTTCTTCCAGCGACTTTGGTATAGTATCAAAGAAGCCTTTGGCGATATAGAATCCAAGTCCTGAACCGCCTGAATATACAAGTACCAGAGCAACCCTGATGAGTGAGCCTTCTGAAAGTCCCAGAACCTTAAGGATGTAATACACAGCTATCATAGCCATGAATCCCGGGAACATTCCAAGGATAAGTGCCACATTCATAAATGGCTTTCTCAGTCTGAAACGCATTCTTGACATACAGTATGAAACTGCAAGCACGAACGCTGTTGATATTATACATGAGAAAATTGCTATTATCAAAGTATTCTTGAACATCTGCATGAAGTTCAGGATACCTGTATCTGTAAAAAGCTTTGTATAGTTCGCCAGAGTCAGAGACTTTGGCAGCAGAGTTGAAACATACTGTCCTTTCTCACCTCTGAAACTTATCATGATTATCCATGCGATCGGCAGTACCCAGATAACCGAAAGGATTGCCAGTATGATATGAACCACGATGTCTCCCAGTGTCCATTTGCTTCTTGCTTTAATCTTGTTATTTGATTTAGCCATTACTGAAATCCCTCCTCATCTTTATATGATGCGGTGTTGTGGTAAGTTACCAGTGACACAACAGCGAGAACTATGAATGTCATGATACCTATAACAGCACCTAAGTTATAGTACTGGTTATCAACCGTCAGCTTATAGAGCCATGTGACAAGAAGATCTGTCTTTCCGGCAGTCTTTCCAACCGGAGTAGGCGCTCCATTTGACAGAAGGTAGATAACGTTGAAGTTATTGATATTTCCTGCAAATGTTGTTATCAGATATGGTGCTGTGACAAACAACATATATGGAAGAGTGATCTTGAAGAAGATCTTTACCGGGCCTGCACCGTCAACTCTCGCAGCCTCGTATATCTCCTCCGGTATGCTCTGGAGAATTCCTGTGACCTGCATGATGGTAAATGGAATTCCTATCCAGATATTGATGACAATTACCATGACTCTGGCAAGTGTTGCATTGCTCCAGAATGGAATAGCATTGTCGATTATTCCGTTATTTATAAGTAATGTATTGACGATACCATTCTGACTGAAGATCGTTCTCATCAGAAGAAGTGATACGAACTGTGGAACCGCTGCTGAGAGCATGAAGATCGCTCTCCACATACCCTTTGCCCTGGTTCCCTTTCTGTTGATCACCATTGCGAGTATCATTCCGAGGAAGTAGTTACTGAATGTGGCTGCCACAGCCCAAACAAGCGTCCAGCCAAGCACTGACCAGAATGTACTTCCTATTGCATCACTAAAGTTCAATATCTTTGCAAAATTCTTCAGTCCAACCCAGTTGAATATAACTGTATGTGAATCAAGCTTGCTGTAATTTGTAAATGCCATAAATATCATGAAAACCAATGGCAATATCGTAAATACAACAACTCCAAGTACAGGAAGAGGAAGAAGAAATGCATGAAGATTACTGTCAAACAGACTCTTCACATCGTCCTTGAACTTTGGAACCTTTTTGCCTTTATCCCACAGGCAATACGCTTTGTATGCGCTCTCTATACTTACTACCCAAAGGCAGATGAATGCGAAAATTATAAACAGTGTTGCCACACCGTACAGGAGCATGAGCAGAGAGTTGTCACCCTGTGTATATTCAAATACACCCTTTGCATCACTCCAGACCTTCTGCTGTTCCTGACCACCCAGATGGAAGAGATCCACCAGGAGTGATGCTCCGTGCTTTATCATAAACCATATAAACAGTACCTCTAGTACCAGGTACGAAAATCCCTTTACAAACTGTTTTCTGACTATGCTTCCAAACCCCAAGATTAGAAATGAAATTCTGGTAGCTATGTCTCCATTTGCCGTCGCCTGTGCAACGGTATATGGGTAATCAGATCTTCGTATTTTCTTTATTTTGCTTTTTTTATTTGTTATAGCCTGAGCCATCCTAACACCTCCGTCTCAAAGTAAATCATTATCTCTTCTTATTACAAGTGCCCCATCACCTGTAGATGAATGGAGCACCTGTTTTTGAAATATATAACTAGTATTTTTACTGTGCTACATCAGTGTTAAGTGATGTGTTGAATGACTCTGTCATATCTGCTGCGTTGTCATGTGTAACCTCACCATTTACGAGAGACTTACCAAAGTTCTCTGCTGGTGTCCAGTAGTTGCCCATCTTAGGAACAAATGGCTGGATGAATGCTGTTGTATCGAATGTTGCATTCTGAGCTGTAACAAGTGCATCGCCCTTAACTGCATCGCTCTCAAGAAGGCTTGTGTTACATGGAACGATGTTTCTTGCTGTGTAGTGTGACTCCTGTGATGCCTCATTTCCAAGGTAGAGTGCAAGTGCAACTGCAACCTGTGGATACTCACAGTTAGGATTTACAGCGATTGCCTTTGATCCTGCAAATGAGAGGAGCTGCTTGTCCTCACCACCGATCTTGGCTGTTGGCATAACTGCGATTCCGAGATCATCTCCAAGTGCATCGTGTAATGCTGCGTAGTCCCATGAGCCTGAGAACATTGCTGATATTGAACCATCTGTCATACCTGAGATACCAACACCTGACTCATCGTTTACAAAGTTCTTGTTGTTTACAAGATCTACAAGGTAGTCTGTAACAGCCTTGCCGTTGTCACCACCGAAGTTGATTCCTGCATCATTGTCTGTACCATCACCGAATAATGTTCCGCCATTTGCAAGGTAGAATGCTGCGATGTACCATGAGTTTGTGAGTGGGAATGAAACCTTACCCTTCTCAAGCATTGTGTCAAGGCTCTTTACATCATCCTCTGTAAATGTCTTCTTGTTGTAGTACATAAACCATGTATTTGTTGTAAATGGCACACCATAGATACCGCCATTAACTGTGATAGAATCTACGATTGCCTGTGAATTTGTTGACTTAACATAATCTGCTGTGCTTCCGCCGAGCTCTGAGATAGCACCTGCATCGATCAGAGTCTGTAACTGGTCATTTGCGAACATGTATACATCTGCTGACGCTGAAACATCCTGTGTTACAGTCTTTCCTGCATCACCCTCACTACATGTACCATAGTCAAATGTGATATCCCAGTTTGGATGCTCTTTCTTGAATGCCTCACATGTTGTCTGTAACCACTCGCCGTAATCAGGTGACTGATCCTCAGCTGGTCCCCAAACTGTAAGTGTTGTCTTGATCGCCTCTTCCTCTGAAGCTGCCTCTGTTGCATCTGTAGCCTCTGTAGCCTCTGATGCATCACTCTTTGCTGCTGTTGTTGACTCGTCCTTTCCTGAATCTCCACATCCTGCCAGCATTGACATTCCCATTACACCCGCAAGTGCAACTGCTGCAAATCTCTTAACTCTCATAACTGTTCCTCCTTAAAAATATAGTTTTGATTGAATGTTTTTAACACCTTTGCAGTACCTTTACCTTATGTCATTATTATAAGAAAACGTTTCCAATCCGTATATATCAATGATTTTAGAATCATGTTGGATTTTTTAGATATGTTGTTTTTTTGATGGGCGGGCGGCTATATAAGATATATTCTGGTTAAATCAAAAAAATGTTAGCAATTTTATTATGTCTCTCATATATAGATTTTATTACATATATAGATTCTGTTTTATTTTTCGCTGTTAACTGTTTTTGTTATTATAAAGTATAAAAAATGTACCTCTTGAGCTTTAATAAGCTTCAAAAGGTACATCCACTCTTCGTATTCTCTTATTTTCATGGCATTTCTATGAAAAGGTATAATTTTTGTATATTTTTCTAGTTTTCTACTCTCTTTGGGAAGTGGAGCATTACTTTCGTGCCGGCTCCCGGGGTACTTTCGATCTTCACCGCGTACTCATCTCCATAATATAGCTTGATCCTCTCGTTTACATTTGACACACCGTAGCCATTGGACGACTTCGACAGGATCAGGGCAGCCTGGGTCTTTGTCATTCCGACACCGTTGTCAGATACGGTAAAGTCAATGAAATCTCCATTCTCCTTTCCCTCTATGCGTATCTCTCCTCTGCCATCAGTCTTGACGTCAATTCCATGCCCTATCGCATTTTCGAGCAGCGGCTGGAGTATCAGATTCAATGTTTCGTATTTTAAGATACTGTCATCTATGTCGTACACCACATCAAAACTGTTGTCATGCATTGCAAGCTGGATATCAAGATAAGACTTGATATTTGCTATCTCATCTTTGACAAGCAGGATGTTTTTGCCTTTATTCAGGGCTGTCCTGTAGAATGTGGACAGAGACAAGGTGATCCGGCTTATGTCTTCCTGCTCCGCCTCAAGTGCTTTCCAATTGATCATCGACAGAGAATTGTACAGGAAATGCGGATTGATCTGGGCCTGAAGCGCCCTCATCTCATATTCTTTTTCCTTGATCTTGCTCTGATACACCTCATTGACAGTCTCGTCAAGGCGCTTACTCATGCTGTTATAGCCATTTATAAGATCACCAATCTCATCTGTACTGTCATTTTCTATAACCATGCCCAAATTGCCTGTCTCGGTGGCCTTCATAGTCTTCTGGAGCTTTTTTATTCGCTTTGTTATAAATTCTGATACCATTTGTATACATAATATACCTGCGAGCATACTTACCAGAAGTGCCGCCACCGCTATTATAAGTATCGGGCGAACCGATGAGATTATTAGTCTGTTCGGTTTGTATACACATATGTTCCAGCCGGTCGCCTTGGATGTCTTATCTATGAACTGATACCCTGAATTTTCCATCTCTCTCAGAACATCGAATTTATCCACATCCAATTCATATGCTGACTGCTCATCAGCAAATGTATTCTTGTTGAATATCATATGTCCATACTCGTCCTCTATGATAAGCCCATAATTATCAAACATTGTCTCTGTATAAAACGGTTGAAATACATTGTCATAATCCACTCCTACATACAAAACGCCCTTGGCGCCTTTCTGCTCCAGCATAGCCATCCGGCTAACTGAAAATGCAGTGTGGGTTTCCAGGTCAATATGCCAGTGTATATTGTTATCCAGGTCATCATATGCATGCGTTCCGTCCGCCAGATCTTTTAGCGGTGCAACTGTTGACCCATGTTTCACATCAATGGCGTCAGTATATATCGTGACCTGATTTACATCCTCATGGAAATACATGATCGATGCCAGCAGAGGATCGATCACCGTACTGAACTGCTCATAATTCTGATATGCCGATTGATTCGCGCTCAGTATCTTTGCAATCGACTGGTTATACGATATATATTTAGAGAGATTGTTATATATCTCCAGTTCATTGTCCATGGAATCCGTGGTCTGGCTGACATAAGATTCCAGGATCGTTGTCTCCCGGTCCCACAGGATCTTTTTCATCTCCATGTATGTTATGCCCAGTATTATCATAACAGGCACAAGTCCGGCCAGCAGATAAATAACAACCATTTTACCAGTCAGCTTCATATCACGAAATCTCTTCTTGACTCCACCTTTATTCATCTACGATCCCCCTGCTTAACGAGTTCTGCAATCGCCCTTTTCCAAATCTGCTGTATGTCTACTCTTCTCCTGTAAGACCGCTCTCCCTGAATTTCTGAGGACTCACTCCATAAAACTCCCTGAAACTCGAGCAAAAGTAGGATACATTCTGATAACCACACATCGCACCTATATCTACAATCTTTGCCATACTATTCTCAAGCATATCCTTTGCCCGCTCCATTCTGTATGACTTGATAAATTTGCTCAGATTCTGTCCCGTCTCTTTCTTAAACACTGTGCTGAGATAACTTGGGGCAAGATATACCATATCCGCAAGCATGTCTATGCCTAGCTCGCTCCCATAATTCCTGTAAATATACTGCTTTACCATCTCCACTTCCTTATGTCCGGTCTGACTCTTGTCCTCAAAGCAGGCCGCCAGTCTGTCTATCGCAACCTCAACGAGACCTGTAAGGCTCTGAAAATCCGTCGTCATATACATCTTTTCAACATCCTTGTTAAGATCCGCCTCACCTGTTCCATCTATACTGCCATATATGTCCTTTAAAAGATTTGAATAGAGAAACTTTATATATATCTGTGAACACTCATTCTTGTGTCTGTACTTTTCACAGAATTTGTCAAAATGCTCTCTGAGCGCCTCCACATCCTTCATCTTGATGTCCTGTTTCATCTGTTTCATGAGGGTGTCATCATCAAACTGGATCATTCCTGACGAATCGCTCTCCATATTTGGGTAGAACACCTTTATCTCCGGATGATAAAACTTATTGTCCATAAGCTCATCAAGCTCATCTACCTTCTGTTTCATATCCTCTGGGTTCTCTATATCCGATGAAACTGCTATAAAACATTCCTCATCGTAATCGCTTTTAATTATCTTGACAAGCTCTTGGGCCGTGTAAACCGCATCTGTTTCATCGCCCAGGAAAATAAGTTCCTGCTGTTGATTCAGATTGAGGTATCTCTGTATTCCAAGTGACATTATCTTCTCATTTTTCTTGAAATCCACATCTCGTCTTCCAAAGAAATCGTGATTAAATTCAACAAGCAGAATTCTCTTAAATCTGGCGAAATTCAGGTTCAGACCGTTGTACTCTCTGCGTATGCTCTCTATATCTTCGCCATTTACAAGCATATATAGTGCATGCTCATATAGGAATTCTATGCTCTTGCTCTTGAGTTCATCCGAGGCTTTAGCCGCCTCAAGTTCATCTACAACCTTCTCCAGCGTCTCCTTAAACTCCTTCGGATCGACCGGTTTCAGTATATAATCCACAACCCCCAGCCTTATTGCTCTCTTAGCATAGTCAAATTCATTGCAGCCGCTGAATATCACACATCTCATTTTCTTCTTCTCATTTACCACATTGTCAATGAGTTCTATACCGTCCATGAAAGGCATCTTCACATCGGTGAGGAGGATATCATAATCCTCCTGACGTATCTTCTCCAATGCGTCAAGACCGTTTACTGCCTCGTCGATATCAAATTCCATATTCAGCTTTTTCAGAGCTTCCAGGTCCTCGGGGGCGGAGAGCAGATGGTTCAGACCGTAGTCAATCAGGGAAAAGCCCCGGTCCAGGTCCGTATTGAAAATGCTGGGCAGGATGTAGAAGGAGGTAAAGGCGTTTTTCAACTCCGGCCGCTGCAAAACGGAGACAATGTCCCCCAGCGTACCGCCGACGCTGTCCGGATAGGCATTGAGCATGGCGCCCATGGCATTCTGATTGGCCATTATTTTCCCTCCATTTCCGCCCGGTACTGGTCAAAGCTCAGCCGCTCCCCGGTTTTGGCGATGATGATTTTTGCCTTGTGGGCACAGCTGTCCAGCTCGGCCTGCTCGATTTCCAGCACCATGGTGGTGAAGGCGCTGTCCGTCTTGCCGTCCCGGCTCCGGGCACGGCGGTGGGCACGGGTCTGCTCCGGGGTGCTGTTGAGCAGCACGGGGATGTCCACA
>USSH01000002.1 GCA_900557435.1 uncultured Coprococcus sp.
CCGATCATCAAGATTGAGCAGATGGATACATGCGCAACATGCATAAACAATATGCTTAAGTATTCGCAGATTACACGTATCAACGAGGTCAAGAGACAGAGCGAGCTTATGATGTTGTTTGCTACTATTATGGAAGATAATACATCCGAGCAGCAGGAGAAAGACAATGTAGAGTATCCAAGTAAGATATATGTCAAGGCTGCAGTTGATTTCATTACTGAGAAGTATATGAACAAGATCAAGATAGATGACATTGCGGACTTCATAGGAATAAGCCGAAGTCATCTGACAGGAAGCTTTAAGAAAGAAATGGGTGTGTCACCACAGGAATATCTGATCAATTTCCGATTGGAGAAAGCAGCAAGTCTGCTTAGATCTTCAAAGGAACAGATCAATATAATCGCATATCAGTGTGGTTATGAGGATTCGCTTTCATTCTCAAAGGCATTTAAGCAGAAGTTTGGGATGAGTCCGAAATCATTCCGAAATCTTGAAGTGGAGCTTGAGACAAGTAAAGCCAAGGGTGACCATGAAGCATCTAAGCTTTAGATGTTACAAAATATAGAGATGCAACAGACTCTATCATAAAAAAGAATCATAAAAAAGGATATATATTCCGTGTGTAAGATATCAGGGAATATATATCCTTTTTCTGTTGTTATTTCTGTATCCGGGAAATTATTATTTTCTACAATACCCTTTATTTTCTACCCGGGTTGCTGACTTCCAGTTTCTTTGTTACTTTTCTTGGATCAACCGGATGTGAAGATTCATGATCTGCATCTTTCTGATCTGCATCTTTCTTGTCTGCATCTTTCCGGTCTGTATCTTTCCGGTCTGCATCTTTCTGGTCTGCGACTTCCTGTACTTCATTGTCATTTTTTCCTAATGACTTATCTGGAGCATCTATAGGCTTCATCCATGAGTCCGGATTATCGTCCGAGTACTGTTTTGTCACATCCTCAAGATAAGGGGAGAACGCCTTGACAAACATGAATGATGACAGGTAAGCTATCAGTCCAAATCCACATACTATCAAAATAAATATTCCTACCATAAATATCTGTGGACTTGCCAGTAGAAAATATATAGGCAGAGTGTAAAGTATCATAATAAGTATAGTAAATATAAAATTCTTTGCTGCAAAGAATATTGATTGTAATATCAGTTCTTTTAATGTGTTCTCAAATGCGCATATGACTGGAAACAGATAAATGGCAATGAAACATGTCAGTATGAACAGTACAACACAGGTATAATACATGGCAGCACTCTCCTGCGGACCGCCCTTGCCAAAAAGGTTGAAATCCATGGAGAATACAAATGAGATCAGTAAAAACAAAATCCATGCAATGGTTGACTGTTTGAAGTTGTCCTTAAATCCTTTAAAGAATGTCTTAACAATTCCCCCACACTCTCCGGTACGTTGTTTCTTTAATAATGTGTAGTACATGGCACTCATTGACGCGCCTATGGTGAATATCGGAATGCTACATATTATAAATAGAATGTTCACCACTATAATGTCGCCAATTGTGCCAAAGACTCTGGTAAACCAGCCGTCGCTGCTGAAAATGTTCATAAAAAACCTCCTGATGTAAATACTAATATAAAATGTAAATACTAATCTAGTATAGAACAGACACATTCGTGTTTATATCTGCGGAAAATGTGTCATCTTAGCATAAGTTAACTATAGCACAAAAAGACATGTCGTAATATAGCAAGTTTTACAAATTACCATATGCATTCTACATTTTGCCATAAAATAGCACAAAAATAGCAAGCTTAACTACTTAAAAATATACATTTGTGACAAAAACCCATGACATTTTGACATTTTTCCATGTAAAAATATTCACCAAAATTTTATAATTCAATCATAGAAAGCACACAGAACGCCGTAAGGCGAATCGGCAGAATAAGACACAGAATTCAGGGTATGAAAGAGAATGTGGGTGTCGTAAATCCTGCCGGTGATGTAAAAAAGGAGGAAGGTTTTATGAGAAGAACAATGAAGAAAGCAGTAGCAGTAGGGCTTGCAGCAGCAACAGCATTTTCACTGTGCGCATGTGGCGGCGGTGATGGAAGCAAGGGTAGCAGTAAGGATGCACTTGAGGTAGTTATCTGGGATAACAACCAGCAGAAGGGTCTGCAGCAGATATGTGATCTCTTCACAGAAGAGACAGGAATCAAGGTTGATGTACAGGTTAAGGAGTGGGATTCATACTGGACACTTCTTGAGGCTGGAGCATCAGGTGGAGATATGCCGGATGTATTCTGGATGCACTCCAACAACTCACAGATGTACATGAAGAACAACAAGCTCTTAAAGCTTGACGACTACATCGAGAAGAGTGATAAGGTTGATATGAGCAACTACATGTCAGAGATCACAGAGCTCTACACATATGATGGCTCGTATTACGCAATACCAAAGGATTATGATACTATCGCTCTCTGGTATAACAAGAAGATGTTCGATGATGCAGGACTTTCTTATCCAGATGAGACATGGACATGGGATGACCTCTATGAGGCAGCTAAGAAGCTTACAAAGGATGACGGTTCACAGTATGGTTTCTGTATGAATACATCAAACGATCAGGATACTTACTACAACATGGTTTACTCAATGGGCGGTTACATCGTAAATGACGATCACACAAAGTCAGGATATGATGATGCCAACACTATCAAGGCTATGGATTATGTAGGAAAGCTCCTCAAGGATTGTTGTCCACCGGCAACAACAATGTCAGAGACAGGTACAGACGTTATGTTCCAGTCAGGCACAGTAGCAATGATCACACAGGGTTCATGGATGACAGCAGGATTCCTTGACAACGAGTATCTCGTTGAGAACTGTGACGTAGCAATTCTTCCATATGACAAGACAACAGGCATGAGAACTTCTATCTGTAACGGACTTGGATGGGCTGCATCAGCTGACACAAAGAGACCAGATGACTGCTGGAAGCTTATCGAGTGGTTCGGTTCAAAGGAGATGCAGGAGAAGCAGGCTGAGCTCGGTGTAACAATGTCAGCTTACAACAACACATCAGACAAGTGGGTAAATTGCACAGACAAGTTCAACCTCAACGCTTACCTTGATATCACAAAGGAGTCAACAGTTTCAGGCGTAACAAATGAGCTTGTACTCAGACCTTACACATACAATTCAACAGTATGGTCACAGGCAGCACAGACCTTCTTCGCAGATGCATGGGCAGACCCATCAAAGATGGAGCAGTCATGTAAGGATTTTGCAACACAGATGAACGAGTACATCGCAGAGGAAGACAAGTAATCCTACAGAGCATTTATAAGATAACATAACGGTGGGTAGGATGAAGGTCCTACCCATTGCTTACCAGAAACAGGCGGGGTGTTAATTACAATATAAATGAATAAGAGGAGGGATTTTATGTCAGATAACAAGAAGAAACCTGATACCAAGGCAGCTGAGACAAAGGCGGCTGAGGAGAAGGATGTTCAGACAAAGAAAGTAGAAGAAAAAGCGGCTGAGATAATCCAGGCTACAGAGACACAGACAGTTAAGCCGGCAGTAGCAGAAGATAAAGAGTTCAAGAAAAAGAGGTCAACAACATGGGAAAGAAACCAGCGTAAATGGGGCTGGGCATTCATCCTCCCGACAATGATAGGAATCATTGTACTTAACTTATGGCCTATAGTACAGACAATATATCAGTCATTCTGTAAGGTTGGTTCATTCGGAACATCAACATTTGCAGGATTTGACAACTACAAGAAGATGTTCGCCGACCCAGAGGTATGGCAGTCACTTCTCAATACATTCAAGTATGCGATAATTGAGGTTCCATTCTCAATCGCAATTGCACTTGTACTTGCAGTATTCCTGAATCGTAAGATGCATGGAAGAACAGTATACAGAGCAATATTCTTCCTGCCAATGGTAGTTGCACCTGCAGCTGTAGCCATGGTATGGAGATGGTTATACAATTCACAGTTCGGTCTGTTAAACCACATCCTTGGTGCAAAGATCGAGTGGATATCCAATCCAAAGATCGCTTGGATCTCTGTTGCGATCATCGGTGTTTGGTCGATCATAGGTTACAACATGGTTCTGTTCCTTGCAGGACTTCAGGAGATACCTAAGGATTACTACGAGGCAGCGGATATTGACGGAGCATCAGGAGTAAGAGCTTTCTTCAAGATCACTCTTCCACTTCTCTCTCCTACAGTATTCTTCGTACTCGTAACAAGAGTAATCGGAGCACTTCAGGTATTCGACCTTGTATACATGGTAATGGATATTTCCAATCCGGCCCTCAAGAAGACAGAGTCCATCGTATATCTGTTCTACCAGTACTCATTCCAGAATGGTAACAAGGGTTATGGATCAGCAATAGTAGTTCTTCTTCTCGCAGTCATCATGGTACTTACGGTATTCCAGATGATAGGTCAGAAGAAGTGGGTTCATTATAACTAGGAAGGGGGAATCGATATGACAAGAGGCGTACAGTTTAAGAGAAGAATGCAGAGATTATTGATTCACCTCATTCTGATCGTATTTTCAATCATTATGATAGTGCCATTTGCATGGATGACACTCACAGCATTTAAGACAGTAACAGAGGCAACTTCAGTAAGTCCATTCGTAATATTCCCATCACAGTGGCGTACAGACGCGTTCACAACTGTTTGGAATAACATGAACTTCCTTGTTCTCTACAAGAACACATTACTGCTCATATTCTTCAGAGTTGTGTGTGCATGTCTCACAGCAACACTTGCAGGATATGCATTTGCAAGACTTAAGTTCAAGGGCAGAGACTTTATGTTCTCTCTGATACTTTTCCAGATGATGATTCCTTCACAGATATTCATCATCCCACAGTTCCTGATGATCAGTAAGATGGGCATGACAAATACCATGTTCGCTCTGGTATTCCCAGGAATTGTAACAGCGTTCGGTACTTTCCTGCTTAAGCAGGCTTACATGGGACTTCCTGGAGATCTCGAGGAGGCAGCAAGACTTGACGGATGTAACATTCCAAAGACATTCGTGTTCGTTATGGCTCCGCTTGCAAGATCATCGATGGTTGCCCTCGGTATATTCACAGCAGTGTTCGCATTCAAGGATCTGATGTGGCCACTGGTTGTAAACAGCAGTGCAAACAAGATGCCGCTCTCAGCAGCTCTTGCAACAATGCAGGGACAGTATCAGTCCAACTATCCACAGCTGATGGCTGCATCTCTTATATCATGTATACCAATGATAGTTATATACCTGATATTCCAGAAGCAGTTCGTAGAAGGTATCGCAACATCAGGTGGAAAGCTCTAAAGAAAGTTAAAGAAGATATTTTATATGACCACAGGGTGACGTCACATACTGACGCCACCCTTGTGAAATATATCGTAAGTGCGGAGCACTTGCGATGTTGTGGACGCCGCGCGGAGCGCTTCTCATGCGTCTGCTCCAAAATATATCGTAAATACGAAGTATTTACGATGCCGTGGACGCCGCGCGGAGCGCCTTTCATGCGTCCACTCCCAATATATCGTAAGTGCGAAACGAAAGGAGGACGTCTATGAAAAATCCGGTAATCACGGAAGAGGAAAAACAGAAGATCAAAGAGATGGACTCCACACGAAAAAAAATAGGATATATCTGGGATTATTACAAGCTTTGGATAATCGGTGCTGTCGTTCTCGTGGGACTTGTAGTGTATTTCACCGTTGTGTTTGCAACGAGGGAGAACAAGCCGATACTGGATGTCGTTCTTGTGAACAACTACGATGATATTTCAGAGGACAGTAAACTGACACAGGGGTTTGTGTCGTATGCAGGGGAAGAGAATCTTCCGGGAAGGGTTACATTTGACAACAATGCATTTTTTAATCTGGCAAATAACTCAGATTATAAGAACAGTTATTATATGAAGGTGCTGGCATACCTTGAGGCGGACACTGCCCAGGCAGTCATGTGCCAGTATGACAATCTCATAGGTCTGGCGAAGAGCGGCAGACTTGCAGACCTGTCGGATGAGAAGGTCGGCGATATATTTGATAAGTATAAGGATAAGATAATTTATTACGAGGATGAAGATGGAAAGAAGATACCTGTCGGAATAGATATATCTGAAGGATACAAGGCAGCAGGACTTACTGAGTACACAGATGGCAAGGCATATATCGGATTGTCAGCATATGCGGCGGACTATGGGTATGTGGAGAAATTTGTGGACTACATGGTGGAACTTGGAAAATAGCTTTTAAGAAGTTCGTATGGAACCCCAAAATGTAAAAATTGCAGGGAATTGAATAAAAACTTAATCAGGAATACATTCCGGCGGTGCCGGTTGTAGATAAATTATGAGGAAAGACCAGTCAAATGGAATTTGGCTGTAGAGAAACTGGAGATCATGAAAAGGAGGACTTGGGCATGGCAATATTGATAAATGAAGAGAAAAAGCTTTTCACATTGAATACCAAAAATACTACATATCAGATGAAGGTGATTGATTATGGTTATCTGGCTCATTTGTATTACGGCAAGAAAATGGACGGGGATATGTCATATGTAATAACTCATTATGATAGAGGATTTTCAGGCAATCCTTACGAGGCACAGGAGAGCAGAGAGTTTTCTCTGGACAATATTCCACAGGAATATAGCTGCTATGGCAACGGAGATTTCAGAACACCTGCATTCAACGTAAAGGATATAGAAGGAATCCACGGTTGTGATCTCAGATATGTTTCATACGAGGTTATGGACAAAAAATACAGTCTCAAGGGTCTTCCTGCAGCTTACACAAATGATGGCGAGAAGGGCGAGACACTCAAGATCGTTCTTCAGGACCCTCAGGTGGGAGTGGAGGTTGAACTCCTTTACGGAATTATAGAGGACAAGGATCTGATCACAAGATCAGCTATAGTCAGAAATATAAGCGATGCGGATATATTTGTGGCAAAGGCATCAAGTGTGAGTCTGGATTTTGTGACAGGTGATTATGATCTCATACATTTTCATGGAAGACATGCCATGGAGCGTATGTATGAGAGAGAAGAGATCAAGCATGGTGTGAAGAAGATAGGCAGCACAAGGGGTACCTCAAGTCATCAGCACAGCCCATTTGTGGTACTTGCAGGCAAGGATGCAAATGAGGATGCAGGTGACTGCTATGGAATCTCACTTCTCTACAGCGGAAGCTTCAACTGTGAAGTTGAGAAGGATCAGACAGATCAGGTGAGATTCAACATGGGTGTTCAGGATGAGATGTTTGAGTATGTGCTCTATCCTGAGAGCGTGTTTGTGGCACCTGAGGCAGTCATGGTTTATTCACCTGATGGATTTGCAGACATGTCACATAAGATGCATGATGTTGTCAGATACAATATCTGCCGTGGCGAGTACAAGACAAAGAGAAGACCAATTCTCATCAACAGCTGGGAGGCAGTATACTTTGATTTCAACGGTGATGACATCGTAAATATAGCAAAGCAGGCTTCAGAACTTGGCGTTGAGATGCTTGTCCTGGATGACGGCTGGTTCGGTGTGAGAGATGACGACAAGTCAGGACTTGGCGACTGGTTCGTAAATGAGGACAAGATGGGCGGACCTATGGCTGATGTTGTGAAAAGAGTGAAGGCTCTTGGCATGAAGTTTGGTATCTGGATCGAGCCGGAGATGGTATCTGAGAAGAGCGAGCTTTTCAAGGAGCATCCTGACTATGCATTTGTGATACCTGGAAGAAAGCCGGTCATGGGTAGAAGCCAGCTGAACCTGGACTTCTCAAGGAAAGAGGTCGTAAACTGCATATTTAATCAGATGACAGCGGTGCTTGACAAGATAGATGTTGATTATATAAAGATGGATATGAACAGAAGTATCCTCAATGTATACTCTATGACAGAGGGAATCCAGAACAATGGAACGATCCTTTACAAGTATGTACTTGGTGTATATGATTTCATGGAGAGACTTCAGGCAAGATATCCAAAGATGTTCATCGAGGGCTGCAGCGGTGGCGGCGGAAGATTTGACGCCGGAATGATGTATTACACACCACAGATCTGGTGCAGTGATGATACAGATGCAATCTGCAGACTTGACATACAGTATGGAACTTCATTTGGCTATCCTATATCGGTGGTTGGCTCACATGTATCAGCGGTTCCGAATCACCAGACAGGCAGGACGACTCCGTTCAATACAAGAGCTGTCGTTGCCATGGCAGGAAGCTTTGGCTACGAGCTTGATCTGAACAAGGTCAGTGATGAGGAGAAGGAAGAGGTTAAGGCTCAGGTAGAAAACTACAAGAAGTACTGGGATCTCCTTCACAACGGACTCTACTATAGACTGACGGATGCAGACAAGAGCAAAGGCGTAGCTGCATGGTCATTTGTCGCAAGGGATAAGTCAGAGACACTTGTCAACATCGTGACGGTGGAGAGCTTCTGCAATGCCCCTGTACCTTTTGTCAGAGTAAAGGGACTTGATGCGGATGCCACATATGTTGACGAGGAGACCGGCGCAGAGTACAGCGGACAGGGACTTGACCAGATAGGACTTCCTGTTCCACTCAAGTTCGGCGAGTACAATGCTTACCAGATCCACCTTGTGAGAAAGTAACTTTGTGAGAAAGCAATCTTGAGAGAAAGTAATCTTGAGAGAAAGCAAGAAGAGTAGTAGATATAGATACAAGCTTGGTGTCTTATTTTTAAAAAAATATATACAATACATTAGTTGAGTCATTTGATTGGTAATGTATTGTCCAAATTGGTGTCAGTCATCATTATCATGCCGGAAGCGGCAGACGATGGTGGCTGGCACTTTTTATATATGCATAGGTGGTATGCATACGTGTCCATTCTGCGTGCCTGCCTTGTTCCACTCAGATTTTTTATATATGCATAGATGATAAGCATACGCTGGTTTTCTGCATGGAATTTCTGCATGGAATTTTTGCATGGAATTTCTACATGGAATTTTTCTGTGATTTTATTATCCTCAGATAGCACTTTTTTGAGATGCAGGTATAATTTTGTATCAAGAAGCCCGAAAATGGGCTTCAAAAGTACAAAAATTGAAGAACTTGTCTCTAGAACAGGATATTATAGAAAATGAGGATAATAATGTATCACAAAACAAAAAATACGCATAAAATAGAAAAACATATCGTTATAAAAACCAGAATTGCACCCAAAAAAATACAAAACCCCAGAATTACAAAAATCTCCAGAATTGCAAAACCCTCTGAATTACAGAAAACATCACATTACAAAACCCCAGAATTACAAAAAACCCCAGAATTGCAGAAAACCCCGTATTACAAAAACAAGCTAAATCAAATATAAATCATTTGAGCGAAAATAGTATTTATGTGATGTCATATTTTATATACAGGATCTTTGAAGTCTGCTCTGAATATCAGGGCGGCTCCCATGATGAATAGGAAACATACGACCCATGTCACCGGTTCACATACGCACACGGCAACGTAGCCGTAGACTGGAACGAGAAATACAGCAAATATTATCTTACCGATCATCTCCAGCGCGCTGCAGAGCAGTGGCGCCACTGAATGGCGCATTCCTTGAAGGGCATTTCGTACTATTACGAGAACCGCCATAGGCGGAATCATCGGTATGCTGATCCGGAGATACATGAGACCATTGGATATAACTGTATTGTCTGAGCTTCCGGTTATCAGTACTAGAATAGATCTTGCAATGGTGAAGGTGCAGATCATCGCAAGCACCCACCAGACTCCATACATGGCAATGGCGGCGAATATTCCTTTCTTGATCCTGGAATTTTTGTGAGCACCATAGTTCTGGCTGGCAAATGTGGCAGCACTTGTTCCGAGGGCGATTCCCGGTGTGTAGAAGAACTCGGCAAGCCTTCTGCCTCCTACCTGGGCTGCGATGTAGACATTTCCAAGTGCGTTTATACTTCCCTGAAGAATAACACTTCCTATGTTATATATGGCACTCATAAGAGCCATGCTGAGACCTGTCCAGAACATTTCAAATACAAAATGGATGGAAACTTTTATATCCTTTTTTCCAAATCTGAGTTCCGGATATCCACGAAGAATACAGAACAGTCCGAGGATGGCGCTTATGCCCTGTGATGTTATGGTGGCGATGGCTGCACCGCGGACACCCATGGAGAAAGGTCCCATAAACAGGTAATCAAGTATAACGTTGAGCACACTGCTGAACACAAGGAAGATAAGTGGTGTCACACTGTTGCCGATGGATCTCAGCAGGCTTGATTCCAGATTGTAAGCCATGGTGAGAGGTATTCCGGCGAGAATGACTGTAAGGTAACTCAATGCTCCGTCCATCGTCTCTGCAGGAACCTGAAGAAGCGCCAGCAAAGGTCTTCTGAATAACAGAAATGACACGGTGAGAATGACGGTTGAGATAGCAGACAACAGTACAGCCCAGCATACGGAATGTTTCATTTCATTTTCATCGTCTGCACCAAAGTTTCTGCTGACGAACAGGGCAAAGCCGTTATTTAGTCCGAAAGCTATATTCGTGATGAGGCTGTACAGTGCGGCTGTGGCACCTATCTGGGCAAGGGCAGTGTCTCCAAGAAGATGTCCTGCTAGAGAAGTGTCAGCCAGATTGTAAAATTGCTGAAGTATATTTCCGATAAAAAGAGGCATGGCAAAATAAAATAAAAGCTTTGCCGGGCTGCCTATCGTCATGTCAGTTGTTCGTTTGGTACGATGGGTCCGCTTTGTTTGACCGGACCGTTCGATGTCTAATGTGGTACTCATAAATATTTTCTCCTTCGAAATAAGTAATATTGTAAATGATCTGACAGGATTGAGGAGCCTGTAATCATGTCGGACTCATTTTATATTTGTTTGGCTATTGTTTCTTTACCAGTTTATTTACGTAGCTATATAATAGCGAATAAATAGGGTTGAATCTGTAATAAAAACGGCTCATAATATAATAAAAACGACATAAATCAGATATTCACAGACGTGGCACAGGCGGTTTGAGGTGTCAATGAAAATGACAGGGAGGAATTCACCATGATACATCATAGAACCACAGTGATGGTTGACACATACGGGAGGGAGAGCCGGGATGATGAAGCGAACCAGTTTGACTTTGCAGCGTATGACGCTGATATGCACCAATTCATATCGGGATGCATACCGCCACATTGGCATGATGAACTGGAGATATTTGTTCTGCTCAGCGGACAAGTGGAGGTTGTAACAGGAGATGTCTCATGTGTTGTAAATTCAGGCGAGGGATGCTTTATAAATGGAGGAGTACTGCACACTTTTAAGACCCTGTCACAAGATGAATGTCATTATCATTCATTTGTATTTGAGAACTCAATAATAGCGGGGGCGCCTGGAAGTATATTTGATACCAAATATATGAAACCATTAATTGAAAAGGGACATGCATTTGTACATATGAAAAAGACAGAGAAAACGGAGATGTTTTTTGAGGAATTTGATAAATGCTATGAGGCATGCGTTAAAGAGGATTACGCATATGAGTTTGTGATAAGAGACAGCCTTACAAAGATGATGCTGTGTATTGGTCAAAATATGAAGACTCTCAATGGTGTAGATATGCCGCATCTGGCGGAGATCAGGGTGAAGGATATGCTGGGCTGGATAGACAGGAATCTAAAAGAGGAGATAACAGTGAGTGGTATTGCAGGCAGCGCAAATGTCTGTGTCAGGGAGTGCCAGAGGATATTCAGCCAGTATGTGCATTACAGACCGATGGAGTATGTACAGAGACGAAGGATAACTCTTGCCGCAGAGCTGCTAAGGACTACTCACAGACAGGTTACGGACATTGCGTTGGAATGTGGATTCAGCAGTGTGAGTTACTTCATCATGCAGTTCAAGAATATCGTTGGCTGTACGCCTTCAAGGTATAGGAAAATGGATTAGTGAGATTTTTTTCTACAAAAAAATATTTATAAACATTTTCGTGTGTATTTTAGTTGGACATATAACCTATAAAATGCTACCATTATATAGAAATATATTGGTAAAGCATAAATGAATTAGGTGATAATAAATACAGAAGGAGAGTAAAATGGACGAGAATAATATGAATGGGTTCGGTAATGCGGACGAAGAAGATTATGAGGGAACCACGGTTCTCACAACTCCTGGTGTATATGCATTTTCAAATGCACAGGGGGGAAACAATGATAATATGAATAATCCTGGCCAGTTCCAGCAGCCGGGACAGCAGAACCAGGCGGAGCAGCAGAATCAGTTTGGCGGATTCGGCCAGTTCCAGCAGCCGGGGCAGCAGAACCAGCCAGAACAGCAGAATCAGTTTGGCGGATTCGGTCAGTTCCAGCAGCCGGGACAGCAGAACCAGCCAGAACAGCAGAATCAGTTTGGCGGATTCAGTCAGTACCAGCAGCCGGGACAGCAGAGCCAGGCGGAACAGCAGAACCAGTTTGGCGGATTCGGTCAGTACCAGCAGCCGGGACAGTATGCTCAGCCGGGACCACAGTTTGGAACACCTCAGGGCGGAGATATGAAACCGGGAAAGCAGCTGAACAAAAAGCTGTTTGTAATAATTGGCGCTGCGGTATTGGCGGTTATCATCATAGTGGTAGTTCTGATACTTGTACTCTCAGGCGGCAAGGGTTCTGGTGGTGTTGATAAGATTGGTGATAATCTGGCAGCAGCCTATGAAAAAGGCGATTCTGATGCTATGGTGGAGCTTATGAACAAGAACTACTATGACGTTTACAACGCGTCGATGGGCGAGAATTATGTTGAAGGCCTGTTCGATAGAGATGTCAAGGACATGGAAGATATGGTAGGAGATGTCGAGAGTATCAAGATCACGGACAGAATGGAAGACGACAGATATGATAAAGAAGATCTAGAGGAAGCAAACGCAAGTCTTAGTGCGCTTGGTGTTGACATGGAGATTGATGAGTGCGTCGATATGGAAATGAATATCGAGATAAAAGGATCTGAAGACAATGCTGAAGGAGAGATTACATATACTGCAGTTAAGTCAGACGGAAAGTGGTATCTTGTAGACCATGATCTTTATGTAAACTAAGAAAAAGCCGTCACAGCGATTTTGAAGTTAAGAATCACTGTGATGGCTTTTCATGTATAAAAAGGGATTTAGTACAATAAAGGGAGGATGGAAATTATGAGAAAGGCAAAAAGATATCTGGCCTTGCTGATGGCAGGTGTCCTTGCTGTGACCAGTGTCAATCTGCCGACAGTGTCAGCATATGCACAGGACACAGCTGACAGTGTGGCGGAGGTTGCGGAGGCAACGCCAGGAGATGCAGACGAGATAATTGATATTGAGGAGGGAATTGTCACAAAGGTCAATATAACAACAGGTGGTCAGAAGATAAAACTCAGATTCACCCCTAAAGAGGATGAAAAGTATGTAGTTTATTCCACATCTGACATGGATACTAAGGCGATCCTTTACAACTCTAAGGGTGTGGAACTGACAGATGATGATGATTCAGGAGAAGACTCGAACTTTAAGTTTACATACGATATGAAGGCAGGAGAGACCTACATAATAAGTACATATCTCTATTCTTCGGATGCAACAGGTTCATTTGATGTATGTGTTGAGAAAAAGGCAATGCCGGTGAGCATGGAGATTACAGAGGAGTGTACACAATTTCTTGAGAAGATAAACTATTCAGGGTTTGTTGATTTCAAAGCGTCTATAACATATGAGAATGGTGACGAGTTCAGCATGCAGGTTGGGGATGAATCATTTACCGTAGATGGTATACAGTTTTCTGTATGGATCAAGGATAAGGATGGCAAATATACACACCCGGACGAATACGGATATGAAGATAGTTATACCAGGCCCGGCATTCTTGACAAAGGCACATATACTGTGGTGATAACAGATTATGAAGACTTTAAAGATGAAGGGCCCTCTTCAGATGCAAAAGTATGGGGGACATATGACATAAATGTACAGACTGCAGATGATTATTTTGAGGGTAGAGATACCATAAGCGATGTTGAGAAGAAAAATTTCAAAACCAGAGATTATGTGTATGAATTCTATAAGTTCTCACCATCAGATACAGGTAAATATTTATTTGCGGGTACGGATAGCCCAATAAATATGACGGTGTATGACAACAGCTTGAATCCGGTTGCTGCGGTTAGCGTTGAACCCAGCAGGTATAATATGGAAAAGGGAAAGGAGTATTATATTGGAGTAGAAGGCTGGCGATATGATACAGATGAAAATAAGTATAATGATACTGATATTATTGCACAGTTGTATTCTAAACCGGTAAAAGCAGATATTACAATGACACGCACAGAATTTATGTCGGGAATGTACAACGACATAGCTTCAAATATGCAGGTGACTATCCACAGGGAGGATGGACAGACAGAGAAGCTGGAACCGCTTGAGTATTATTGGTTTAAAGACAAAAATGACCAGCAGTATGAGTTGTATTATGCGGCCGATGGACAGGAATGGAATGCAGAAAGATTCAGCGGGGAACTCCCTGATATACATGGAACATACACCATGTCAGTGGGCTATTATGAGGGTGATGAAGATGTACAGTTAGGAAGTACCCAGATAACTATTGGTGATATGAATGAACTGACCCTTCCTGTGCTTAAGATTGGGGAGAATAAGCTGCATAGCACCAAAGAGTGGAGTATGTATGACGATAATGTATATAAATTTACAGCTGAATATGATGGAAAGCTTAAATTAGACCTAGATACATGGTATAAGGTATATCAGATAAAGGATGGTACAAAGACAGAGTTGTCATCAAGCGATATTTTACAGGCGGGAATGGTGTACTATGTGAAGATCAACTACGGATGGTACGATAATGAAGAAGACAGATATGTCTATGATGCCACCGTGAATGTAACACAGACACCATGCATAAGATATTTGAAAGTTTCAAAGGCTCCTGACACACTAGACTTTATAAGGGGAATGAAAGGCAACCTGCGTAAAGACGTAGAAATAGAAGTAGATTATAGCAATGGTGAATCTGAGAAGTTAAAGAGTGATGAAGGCAGATTCATAACCAAGTATCGTGAAAGACTTGATATGTCGTTTATACATAATGGACAGACGATAGATTTGGGTAATGATATTTATTATGATGAGGATGGCATAGATACATCCAAGCTTCCATTGGGCAAAGTGGAAGCGGTGGTGACGTCGCCTAACGGTGTAAAGTGCAGTTATGAGCTGAATATACACAAAGTTACAGATTATGTAGCAGACACCCTGAAGCTTGGCAAGAATGAGATTGATACAAAGGGAAATAAAAATGTGTTCTATGAATTCACACCGGAAACCACAGCGATATATGATCTTGGAGCAAGCATTGTTAAGTTCGTAGGTCATGAGATCATGTACAATGGTGAGGAGAAGCTGACCTGTGATGCCGAGAGAGTTTCTCAGATGCTGCTTGAGAAAGGTGTCACATATTATCTGGACCTCTCTGATGGAGCACAGGATAAGTGGGGAGAGACTGTATACAGTTGGACCATGGATATCCAGATTGCGGAGGACGGAGAATATGCAACTCCAGTCAAATGGTCATTCGATCCGGACAATGAAAACAAAAAACTGGTTTACACAGATAAGAATAACCGTGAATCGGTGAAGAATGATATAGACGGCACGGTGATGAACATATCATATGATAACGGCACTACCAGAACATGTATTTTACAGTTTGATTATGATTCAGATTCACAGGTAGATAGATTTAAAAATAAGTTAGAATTATCTCTTCTGAAATATAATGAAGATACTTCAGAGTATGAGGAATATACAGATTACATGCTGCAAAAAGGTCAGTACAAGGTCGTCTACAAGCTTGTGGACAGGAATGGTACGGTATATACAAAGCTTGAAAGTCTGGAGACTTCATTTGAAGTATATGATGTCACAGATAGTCCGGATGGAGAGTGGGACATAACTAAGCCGTTGTATATAAATAATAACCAGAATCGTTATCTGTATAAAGTGAATGTTCCAGAGAATGTCAGATCGGTAACATTTACATCAAACACAAGTCTGGATGAACTGAATATATTTGATGGCGAGGGAAGCCGCCTCGATTCTGAATGGAATACTGACGATATGTATGAATACTCAAGGAGTATTGATGTCAATGGGAATGATATTTATATAGAAATAATCCCAAGTTCAAAAGTCGATATAAGCAAGCTGACAGTTGTCACCAACGAGGAGGTTGTGGCGGTCAATACAACAATTAAACGAACTGACTACATATGCGGTGTAGACAGCATCGCAGAGTCAGACATAGTCACTACGATCGTATACAGAGATGGAACACATAAAGAAGTAGAAGGCCGGAAAAATGGAATTGATATAAAACTTCTCGATGAAAACGGAGAATATGCAGGTTACTTTGCAAACAGACTTACAAAATCAGGCAAATACAAAGTAGTGGCAAGTGTAATCGGTATGTCAGAGACATGTAAGGTAAATGGAGCAGACATAACTGTATCACCATTTGACGCCTCTGCTGCAACTAAGGTGAAGTTAGGTGAGAAAGTTACAGAGAGCAATACTTCGGATGTGGACAGTATCAAGGTATATAGTTTTACCCCTGATGAGGATATGGACGTCGCATTTGATTCGTCTGCCAGAGATGTCGGAGTGTATACCATGACAGATGGCAATATAGACTACTATGGTGGCATCGGAATTTCTTATCCGGTTGACGCGGGTGTGACATATTATATAGTAGTCAAAGTAAAATGCGGTTCAAAAGATGTCACATCGGTAAATAAGTATGATCCGGGCAAGGCTATCAGAGAAACGATAATAGCCGGCACAGATAAAGAATTGACCATGTCAAGCAATGATGTTGCATATCTTACATTTGTGCCTGAAGTATCAGGAGTGTATACAATATACATCGATGGTGATAAAAAAATAGATCCTTATGTAGAATTATTTAGAGATGGTGATCATGTTGTTTCAAGTGATGACTGTGAAGATGATAAGAAATTCAGCATGACTGCAGATTTTGATAAGGATGTTGAGTATGAGTTTGTGATAAATGTTCGCAGAGCGGGTACATTTAATGTTTCATTGAAACATGTGGAGAATGACAAAGAGATATCGTCAGTCAGATTCCTGGATGATACATTTGAAGCGACAAGATCGGGATCGGAGGATTATGTAAGTGTATCTGGTGATATAGAGATTATTTACGATGACAACACTAGGGGAACGGTATCATATTCATATGGAACTAATTACGACAAGTACAACAATGTAATTCAGGGACAGGATGATGAGGAAACTGTAGATGGCAAGGAACAGGCGGTCGTTGAGATAAAATATCGCAACAAGAATTCATCAACATGGAGCGATGTATATAAGTTACGCATTGATGTAAAAGAGGATGATCCGGCGATTGTAAAGGAACTTGCAGAGGGAGAGACATTTGACAGCAGTCTGTCAAGTGATAAAGTGTCAAATTTTATATTTGCACCAGAAAAGACGGGTAAATACGTTATCAACATTACCGCTGATTCAGGAGACGAAGAGAGAATAACAGTAACGGGTGATGCTGGTGAAATAATCTATGCCTATAAGTCGGCATACAGTATGAAAAAGGGCATACAGTATAGTATCAAAATAGATACATCTGGTGATTACAAGATAACTGTGGTAAAGGTATCTGCAATTGCGGATGTGGAGATAGTGTCATTCAAAGGACAGCTGTATAGCGGAATAATCGGATGCTACGGAGATGACACACTGGAAGTCAAGGTGACATATGCAGATGGAACAACGGAGACTGTTGCAGGAGGCGGCAGGTTATCTGATGGAAGGACAGTTTATTATGATTATAACTGCAACTCATCAGCGGCAGCGATAATCCATGTAGAAGTCGGCGGAGTATATACCTATAAGAAGGTGGCATACTCAGACAAAAATGATATAAAGTCACTTGTATTTAAGAATGGAATCTCAACTACAAAGATTCCTAAGCTGGGTGGATCAGAGAAAGTCACAGCAAACCTCTACAAAGTGATAATTCCGGCAAATGGAAAATATGCTATAGAGTATGGTTCAGACAGAGAGGTACTTATGTCCGGCTTGGGTACCAATTGGTACAATGCGGATGATATACTTGACGACAATCTCAAAGCCGGTGACGTTTATTATCTCTGCATTCCGTCAGATGCGGGCGTATTCTGTTTTGCACCTGAAAGTGTCCTTGACTGGCAGGTAGTAAAAGCTGCGACTTGTACAAATGCAGGTTCAAAGAAAAAATACGAGCCGTCACATGGAAAGTATATAACTGAGACAATTCCTGCGACAGGCCACAGTTATACACATTATGTGTCGGACAATAATGCCACATGCCAGAAGGCGGGAACAAAGACAGCAAAGTGTGATAACGGCTGTGGAAGCAAGAAGGTGATAGAGGATACGGACAAGCCTGCATTGGGACATTTGTACAGTGACAAGTGGTCACTTGTAAAGGCGGCAGGCTATAATGTAGACGGTTATAAGGCTCACATATGTACAAGATGCGGTGGTGCAAGTACAGCAAGAAGGATCGTAAATAAGATTGCTGCGGTTACACTTGCGCAGACAAGCTATGTATACGATGGCAAGGTGCATAATCCGGGTGTAATCGTTGTGGATTCAAAAGGCAAGCTGATACCTGTTTCCAAGTACAAAGTGACATATTCTAGTAAGAAGGAAGTAGGAAAGGTTGCAGTAAAGGTTACGTTTAAGGGCGACTATAAGGGTTCTGTAAAGCGTGAGTTTACCATCAAACCGGCGGCAACTTCGATCACCGGTATTCAGAATGTGGCAAACGGAATCAAAGTGTCCTGGAAGAAATCGTCCAGCGCAGGCGGGTATATCGTACAGAGAAGGACAGGCAATGGAAAATTTGTCAAAGTCAAGACTATAACATCGGCAAATGTACTGTCATATACAGATACCACAGCGAAACGACAGGGAACAGTATATAGCTACAGAGTGGTAGCTTATAAGGCTGTATCCGGAGTGAAATACGGTGCGAGTGCAAGTGCAGCAAAGACATATTACTTTGTAAGCGGAACAAAAGTGGCTAAGGCGGTCAATAGCAGAGCTGGAAAAGTTACTGTTTCATGGAACAAAAATAAGTCTGCAACAGGCTATCAGATCCAGTATGCAACGAACACTAAGTTCAGTGGAGCAAAGACAGTTATTGTACGATCTGGCAGCAAGACATCGGCAGTCATAGCCAATCTGAAGAAGAAAAAGTACTACATAAGAATGCGCGGATATAAGAGCGTGAAGGGCACAAATTATTTCTCTGTATGGAGCAGTGCAAAGAACATTACGGTTAGTAAGTAGGGGGGAACACATATGGCAAGATTTAGGAAATCAATGGCGATTGCCATGGCACTTGTCATGGCGGGAAGTATGGCATGTATGTATCCTGTAAATGCAGGTGCAATGCAACGTGTATACGCCGCTGAAGCCGATGCTGATGCATCGGCTGACGAGAGCCAGACGGCGGATATAGCAGCCTCAAGTGGTCTTGGGGTTGCTATACATACTCCGGCACAGATAAAAACATATATAAAGAATAGCGGGTCACTTCTGACAGACGAGGTACAGTACAAGACGGCATATTCAGATAAAACTCCGTATGATCCGGGCAGTCTTACAGATGAGACGTTGAACAGTGCACTTGCAACGTTGAATATTGTGAGATATATAGCCGGACTCAATTACAATGTTACACTGGACAGTTCATATAACGAACAGAGCCAGGCGGCGGCATTGATAAATCAGATAAATGGAATACTGAGCCATTCGCCTACACGACCGGACGGTATGTCGGATTCATTGTATTCTCTTGCAAATACCGGATGCGGACACACCAATCTGGCAATGGGATCGGCGAACCTGAATACATGTATAGTCAACAGTTGGATGAATGACAGCAGCGCAAGCAATATATCTCATGTAGGACATCGATCATGGTGTCTGAATCCGAAGATGGGTAAGACAGGATTTGGGGCGGCTGGGAATTACATGGCTATGTACTCCATGAACTCAAGCAATTCTTCAAACATTAAGAATATTGCATGGCCGGCACAGAATATGCCTGTCGAATATTTCTCAAGCGACAGGGCATGGAGCCTTTTTACATGCCAGTCTGAGACGTCGAGTTCTGTAAAGGTGACTCTTGAGAGGAAAAGTGATGGTAAGAAGTGGACATTTTCTGAGAGTAGTTCGGATGGATATTTCAATGTGTCGGATTATATACACAATGGAACTATCGTGTTCAGACCGGGCGATATAGATGGGTACAACGATGGGGATGTGTTCACGGTAAGTGTGACCGGAGTAAAGACACCGGTTACCTATACGGTCACATTCTTCTCAATCGGCGAACTTGGACATGTGCATACATTTGATGGAGTGTTTAATTCAACACCTGATTTTACAAACATGACGGCAGAAGTATCAGCCAAATGTGACGGCTGCGGCAAGACATTTACAGACTCGGTTGATATAACCATCACATCAAGTGGTGTGAGCTGCGGATATAGCGGAAGCCTTTGGTATTCATATAAACCCAAATTCGCTGGAAAGACATACTCTGCATCGGCTATGGACAGAGTCACTTCACTGCCACACCTGAACGGTGAACCGACATTTACATGGAACGGTGCAGAATGTACAGCAGCGCAGACATGTTCCAGATGTGGGGAGGTAACTACGACTCCATGTACAGTGACAAGCACCACAACTGCCACATGTACATCGGCGGGAACCACCACATACACTGCGACGCTTGGCAAGTACAGTTCGGTGAAAAACGTGGCATCAACAAAGTTAAGCCACAAATATACGAATTATATTTCAGATGACAATGCAACTTGCATACATGACGGTACCAAGACAGCAGAGTGCGACTACGGCTGCGGAACAACAGATACGATCACAGATGAGGGCAGTAAACTAGAGCATAGGTACACCAATTATGTATCAAATGATGACGCTGATTGTCAGCAGGCAGGAACCAAGACAGCGGAATGTGATTATGGTTGTGGAACCACAAAGACAGTGACCGATGAGGATAACCCACAGAGATCACACAGCTTTACAAACTATGTATCAGATGATAATGCGACCTGTGAACATGACGGTACCAAGACAGCAGAGTGCGAATACGGCTGCGGAACGACAGATACGATCACAGATGAGGGCAGTAAACTAGAGCATAAGTATACTTACTATGTGTCAAACGGTGACGCAACCTGTCAGCAAGACGGCACCAAGACAGCGGAATGCGACTATGGCTGCGGAGCCACAGATACAGTGACGGATGAGGGCAGTAAACTAGAGCATAAGTATACTCACTATGTGTCAAACGGTGATGCAACCTGTCAGCAAGACGGCACCAAGACAGCGGAATGTGACTACGGCTGCGGAACGACAGATACGGTGACAGATGAGGGCAGTAAACTAGAGCATAAGTATACTCACTATGTGTCAAACGGTGACGCAACCTGTCAGCATGACGGCACCAAGACAGCAGAGTGTGATTACGGCTGCGGGACGACAGATACGGTGACAGATGCGGGAAGTAAGATACCGCACAGTTTCACAAAGTTTGTGTCAAATGATGATGCAACCTGTCAGCATGATGGAACCAAGACAGCAGAATGCGACTATGGCTGTGGAGAGACAAAGACGGTTGATGATGTAGACAGTCCAAAGAAATCACACAGCTTCACAAACTATATTTCAGACAACAATGCAACATGTACAGAACGTGGCACAATGACAGCGGAATGTGATTACGGCTGCGGAGAAAAGAATGTCATACTGGATGAAAACAGCGTGCTTGCAGATCATAAGTACAGTAAATATGTGTCAGATGACAATGCAACCTGCCAGCAAGACGGCACCAAGACCGCAGAGTGTGATTATGGCTGTGGAACAACCAAGACCGTGACCGATAAGGGCAGCCAGCTTGAGCATACACCTGTAGGTGAATGGATAGTTACGAGAAAGGCATCACCGGAAGAAGATGGTGCAATGGCAAGAAAATGTAAAGTATGTGGAGATACCGTGGAGGGTGCGAAGATACCTTCTATAGACAGAATGGTACTTGACTCGACCCGCTTTGTGTATAATGGAAAGGCGAAGAAGACAGGCGTTATCATATATGACAGAACCGGAGCGGAGATTGATGCATCACAGTACACCCTTAAATTCGAAAAGAATACAGCTTCAGGAAGAGCTTCTGTAAAGGCGGTATTTTCCGACGACTATATGGGAACGCTCACAACATATTTTAATATTATGCCAAAGGGTACTTCTGTCAGGACACTTGCAAATTCAACGACAGGCGTAAGCATTACGTGGAACAAAGCTGTTGATGGAACCGGCTATTATATATATAGAAGTACAAATGGCAGGACATATACCCAGATAGCTGCAATCAATAAACTTACAACGACAAGCTATACGGATAAAACGGCAAAGACAAACGGAGCAAGATACTTATATAAGGTGTGTGTATACAGGAAAAATGCATCGCTTATATTAAAGTCATCTTCAAGCGCACCAAAGACCATATATTATGTGACAGCTCCGACATGCAGATCTGCGGCAAACAGCGCAGCAGGCTCAATCAAGGTTAATTATACCGGAAATACAAAGGCAACAGGCTACCAGATCCAGTATGCGCTGAACACGAAGTTCACTGGAGCAAAGACGGTGACTGCGGCCGGATATAAGACAACCACCAAGGTTATAACAAAGCTTCAGAAGAATAAAAAGTATTATGTGAGAGTACGCGGATACAAGAAGGTAAAAGGTGTGATCTATTATTCAGCATGGAGCGCAGCTAAAAGTGCGGTTGTAAAGAAATAGTGGTTAAAAACAGGTCAATATAAAGTTGAGTCTACAGCAAATATAGCGATTGACAAACCACAAATACTTGCTATACTAATGAATGGACAGATTCGGAAATGGCTTATACATGCGGTTTTTGAATTAAGCTCCAAGAATATATAAGATAAAAACTATGACAGAGACAGTACGGAGTCTGCGAGATCAGCAGCGAGCCGGGGGTGGTGCGAGCCCGGTGACAGTAGAGACTTTCGGAATATCACTCTGGAGTTGCAGACCAAAAGAGTTGCGGTGTTAAAGCGGTGATAACCGGTGAGGCATTTGCGGTATATCAAGTAGGCTCTGACGTATTTCCTGCGTTAAGGGGAGCGCATATGTTAGTATGTAAGTAATAGGTGGTATAACGAACTCAAAGCCCTTCGTCCTGATTACGACGAAGGGCTTTTTTGATACTAATATCGCTGAAAGGCGGTACATCAGGTCACGCACATCAGATGGTGCGGTACTATTTGGAAATAAATTATCAGAGAAAGGAAAGACGACATGTACGACAAGGTTTCGACTAAACTGGAATTCGTGAACAGAGAGCAGAAGGTATTGGACTTCTGGAAAGAAAATCAGGTATTTGAGAAGAGTGTTGAAGAGACAAAGGATCTGCCAACATACACATTCTATGATGGACCTCCAACAGCAAATGGTAAGCCACATATCGGACACGTTCTCACACGTGTAATCAAGGATATGATCCCTAGATATCAGACAATGAAGGGACATAACGTAGTCAGAAAGGCCGGATGGGATACACACGGTCTGCCTGTTGAGCTCGAGGTTGAGAAGCTCTTGGGAATCGACGGCAAGGAGCAGATAGAGGAGTACGGACTGGAGCCATTTATCCAGAAATGTAAGGAGTCCGTATGGAAATACAAAGGCATGTGGGAAGAGTTCTCAGGCAAGGTTGGTTTCTGGGCTGATATGGACAACCCATATGTAACATACCATGATGACTTCATCGAGTCAGAGTGGTGGGCACTGAAGAAGATCTGGGATCAGGGACTTCTGTACAAGGGATTCAAGATCGTGCCTTACTGTCCAAGATGTGGAACACCTCTTTCAAGCCATGAGGTTGCACAGGGATACAAGACAGTCAAGGAGCGCTCAGCAGTAGTAAGATTCAAGGTTATCGGAGAGGACGCATATTTCCTCGCATGGACAACAACACCTTGGACACTTCCTTCAAACGTAGCACTCTGTGTAAATCCAGATGAGACATACGTGAAGGTTAAGGCAGCAGACGGCTACACATATTACCTTGCACAGGCGCTTGCAGACAAGGTTCTCGGCGGTCTTGCAAAGGAAGCTACAGACGACCAGGCAGCAGTTCCTGCATACGAGGTTCTTGAGACATACGTTGGTAAGGATCTTGAGTACAAGGAGTATGAGCCACTCTATGAGTGCGTAAAGCCTGTATGTGAGAGGCAGCACAAGAAGGGTCACTTCATCACATGTGACACTTATGTAACTATGACAGATGGTACAGGTATCGTTCATATCGCACCTGCATTTGGTGAGGACGATGCAAATGTCGGAAGAAACTACGATCTTCCATTTGTACAGTTTGTAGATGGCAAGGGTGATCTCACTGAGGAGACTCCATTTGCCGGAATGTTCGTAAAGGATGCAGACCCTGAGGTACTGAAGGATCTGGACGCAAGAGGACTTCTCTTCGATGCGCCTAAGTTCGAGCATGAGTATCCACACTGCTGGAGATGTGACACACCACTTATCTACTACGCAAGAGATACATGGTTCATCAAGATGACAGCGGTAAGAGACAAGCTGGTTAAGAATAATGACACTGTAAACTGGATTCCGGAGAGCATCGGTAAGGGACGTTTCGGCGACTGGCTGAAGAACGTTCAGGACTGGGGACTTTCAAGAAACCGTTATTGGGGTACTCCACTGAACATCTGGGAGTGTGAGTGCGGATGCAGACATGCCATCGGATCAAAGGAAGAGCTCCGCTCAATGAGCGACAACTGCCCTGAGAATATCGAGCTTCACCGTCCGTTCATCGACGCTGTAACCATCAAGTGTCCTGAGTGTGGCAAGCAGATGCACAGAGTTACAGAGGTTATCGACTGCTGGTTCGATTCAGGATCAATGCCATTTGCACAGTGGCACTATCCATTTGAGAATCAGGATATATTTCTGGGTGCCTTTCCGGTGATTGGTTTTACCGGGAAGAAATTGCTGGAGATGGAGTTTATTACACCACATACGTCGGGAAGATTCAAAAATCCTAATCCCATCAGCCAGATTAAGGTCAGACCGGATGTAAAATTCGATTTTTGTTTTATTTTGTCGGATGATTGTTCGGAGGACGGTACAGTGATTGTATCTGCTGAGGAAAAGAAAAAATTGTTCAAACAATTGATTCTGGATATGGGAATGGGCGCCAAAACCCATGTTGGTTTTGGTCATTTTTCAGAGAGACGACCGATACAGCTTCGGGAGATTGCAGTCAGTCAGCCAAATCGCACGAACAATCGGTACGGACAGTCAAATCGGGGACAGAATCAGTACAACAGAGGTAGGAGATAGGAGAAATATGAAGTCAACAGAGCCTGTATTGATGGCAAAATGTAATCACATAT
>USSH01000003.1 GCA_900557435.1 uncultured Coprococcus sp.
TTTAGAACAAACCACCGGCTTAGTCGGTGGTTAAGATTGTAGACAAATGACCTCCATAAAGCATTGCTTTGTGGAGGTCATTTGTCTACAATCTGAAAGTTTCTGCACTCAAGTGCAAAAACTTTTAAAAATCGACATTTTTTGCATTTGAAATACAAAAGGTTTTATGTCCAAATGGATTACCCGTGTCTGTTTTGGTATGGATATGAACGTTACTCCGTGATATTATACGAAAAGGTTAGTTAGAACTAACGCAAAGGAGACTATATATAGTGAAAGTAAACGATATTGCACAGCTTGGAAGCAACGTGAAGACCATAGTGAGGAATGAGAACTGCTCAGTGCTCATGCTGTCTGATGCCACGGGTGAGGGTGTCATGACGGTATATCAGGTCATGCCCGGAGTGATGATCTGTTTCTCAGACATGCATATGGAGAAATGTGCTTCAGAGTTCGAGCTTAGAAATGACAGAAAAGTATTCTGTATGGATCACTGCCGTGAGGGCAGGATAGAGATGGAAGTTCTGCCCGGGGTGTTCAGCATCATGCAGGAAAATGAGCTGAGACTGGACAACAGGGAGAACCACAAGGGAACCTCGTATTATCCCCTCAGACATTATCACGGTGTGAGCGTGTTCATGGATGTGGATGAGACACAGCATACGTTAGATGAGATGTTTCATGGATTTTCTGTGGATATTGCGGAACTCCGTCAGCGCTACTGCAGTCAGGATAAGCCGTATGTCATAAGGAATGACGAGGGGCTTGCCAGCATCATATCAAGCCTTTATCAGAGAAATCTTACAAGGCCGGAGATCGCCGGGTCCAGAGAGTATTATCAGATGAAGGTGGTTGAGATGCTGCTTTATCTTGAGGTTATGACGGCGGAGAGCAGCAGGGAGATAAAGCCGTATTACTACAAGACGCAGATGGAGAAGATCAAGGCGGTACATGAGAAGATAACCGGGGACCTTGAAAGCAGGTTCACCATAGAGGAGTTGTCGGCAATGTATGAGATGCCCGCTACCACCATGAAGAAGTGCTTCAGAGAGGTGTATGGAGATTCCATTTACTCATATCAGAAGAGGTACAGGATAAATGTTGCGGCGAGCATGCTGATACAGGATGAGAGCATAGAGATCCAGAAGGTTGCTGCCGCAGTTGGGTATGAGAATCCTGGCAAATTCTCCACGGCATTTCGAAGCATTATGGGAGTATCTCCAGCGGAGTACAGGATAAAAAAGCAATAGGAAAGATGGTGAAAATGATATGGCAGAACAGAAAAAAGAAAACTGGCTGAAGACACTCATCAGCTATACGGACGGCAGTGGCCGGAGAATGATAATCTCCATCGTGCTGTCCATCATCAGTGTTGTGGGTGGCCTTGTTCCATATTATTGCATATACAGGGGTGCAGACCTGTACATAAGAAATATGGACAATGTTCCAACTGTGGATATTGTCAGATGGTGTCTCCTGGCACTGTTGTTTTATGTGGTGAAGATAGTCTGTTTCTCAGCGTCTACGTGGACGTCTCATATAGCGGCGTACCACATTCTTGAGGGATTGAGACTGAGGCTGACCGACAGATTTCTTCACGCGCCACTCGGCGATGTGGAGGGCCACAGCATAGGTGAGATCAAGAGCATCATGGTTGAGAAGATCGAGGGTATGGAACCTCCTCTGGCGCACATGATCCCGGAGGGAAGCGGACATCTGCTCCTTCCGATCATAAGCATTGCGGCTCTGTTTGTCATTGACTGGCGTATTGCTCTGGCATCACTGGTCACAGTTCCGCTTTCCATGGTGTTCATGATACTTACCATGGTGATAAGCGGCAAGAGCTTCGCCCAGTATGACAAGTCAAATGCGTACATGAACAGCACAATAGTTGAGTACATAGAGGGTATAGAGGTCATCAAAGCATTTGGAAGAGCTGGAACTTCGTATGAAAAGTATGCAAAGGCAATTCTGGACTACAAGAAATTCGTAGTAAAATGGCTGTCGTCCACATGGTTTACGATGAAGATGACATTTGCACTGTTCCCATCAACACTTCTAGGAACACTCCCGGTCGGATTGTATCTGACCATCCACGGACAGATCACAGTATCACAGCTTCTGCTGGCGGTCATGCTGTCTATGTCAATGGTGACGTCATTTGCCAAGATAGAGGTGTTCATAGAGGGCATAAGGGAGATGAAGTACAACATCGAGAGCGTTCAGGGGCTGCTCAATATGAGAGAGCTGTCTGAGCCAAAGCAGAATGCAGTTGTAAATGGCTCAGATATCAGATTGTCAAATGTCCACTTCTCATATACAGGTGACGAGAAGGACGCGGTGCTTCACGGCATAGATCTCGACATGCCTGCCGGAAGCTATACAGCACTTGTTGGCCCTAGCGGTGGAGGCAAGTCAACGGTTGCCAAACTTATATCGAGATTCTGGGATGTCACGGATGGAGAGATAACCATAGGCGGTGTAAATGTAAAGGATATGCCGCTGGAACAGTTATCCGGCATGGTGAGCTTTGTCACACAGGACAATTTCCTGTTCAGATGTTCCATCCTGGAGAATATACGGCTTGGAAATCCGTCTGCCACAGATGAGCAGGTGAAGGAGGCAGCGAGAAAGGCGTGCTGTGAGGAATTCATAGATAAGCTGCCGATGGGGTATGACACACCAGCCGGTGAGGCGGGCAAACGCCTGTCGGGCGGAGAGAAACAGAGAATAGCCATCGCCAGGATCATGCTAAAGAATGCGCCTATAGTCATTCTCGATGAGGCAACGGCATTTACCGATCCGGAAAATGAGGACAAGCTGCAGCGGAGCATAGAGGCACTCACGAAGGACAAGACACTGCTTGTCATTGCACACAGATTGTCTACTATAGCGGACGCTGATCAGATCGTGGTTCTCAAAAACGGACACATAGAGGCGAAGGGAAAGCAGGAAGAACTGCTTGAGAACTGTCCTCTCTACGCGAGAATGTGGCAGGCTCATGTGGGTGCAAGACACTGGGCTGTCGGCGGTCAGAAAGGAGGCGAGACGGTATGTTCGGAACAGTAAAGAGGATCATAAACTGGTGCGGTACGTTCAAAAAGAACCTGTATATAGGATTTGTGTTCTCGTTCTTCTCGGGCTGGTTTGCTGCCATGCCAGTGATATGGGCTGCATACATAATAGGAAAGATCGTGGAAAAAAGCGGTTCAAATGAGACTATAAGCACCGCGTGGGTTGGCAGGAGCATAGGAATACTGCTCGTGTTCATCTTCCTGAGATTTCTGTTTGACTACCTGAGAGCCAGATTTCAGGAGGCGATAAGCTATGAGCTGATAGCCAGGGACAGACTGGCTGTTGGAGATGCCATGAAGAGAGTGTCCCTTGGATATTTTCAGAATATGAATACAAGTACGATACTCAACTCTATAACCACAGGACTTCACACTCTGGAGGGAATGGGAATCCGTATGATAGACAATTTTGTGGGTGGTTATCTGAACTTTGTCTGTATACTTCTGTGGCTGACATATATCAACTGGAGAGCGGGAGCTATCTCAGTGGCAGGCGCCGCTGTGTCATTTGTATTCCTTCTCGTCATATCCAGGTACAGTACAAAGAATGCACCGGTGCTTGCGGAGGCAAATAAGGATCTGACCGGAGCAACGCTGGAATATGCCAGAGGACTTGCGGTTGTCAAATCGTTTGGCAGGGCCGGGGCTTCCATGGATGCCATGAGAAAGGCGTGCAGGGATAGCCGAGATATAAATCTCAAGATCGAGTGGGGATATATTCCGTTCAATGCGCTGCATCTGCTTGCATTGAAGACAGCAAGTGTATGTATTGCCATAAGTGCATTTTATCTTGGTGCATCAGGGCAGATCGGTTTTACAGAGGTAATTCTTATGGTGCTTCTGTCGTTCCACGTATTTGGATCGCTGGAGCCAATATCGGACAGCGCCCATGTGCTTGCGATCATAGACGATGCATTTGACCATCTGGATGCGCTGACTGGGGAGTCGTTTATAGACTCTGACGGAAAGGACATAGATATACACAGCTATGACATAGAATTCGACCATGTGGACTTCTCGTATGGAGAGGGCGCTGACCGTAGACAGGTACTGCACGATGTGAGTTTTAAGATACCTCAGAATACGGTGACAGCCATAGTCGGACCGTCGGGAAGCGGCAAATCCACCATCTGTAATCTGATAGCCAGATTCTATGATGCGGACGACGGAAGTGTGAAGGTCGGCGGACACGACGTGAAGGAGTTCACATGTGACAGCCTGCTGTCAAATATGTCCATGGTATTCCAGAATGTATATCTGTTCAATGACACGATAAGAAATAACATCTGTTTTGGAAAGCCAGATGCCACAGAGGATGAGATGATCGCTGCGGCGAAGAAGGCGTGCTGTCATGACTTCATCATGGCGCTGCCGGACGGATACGACACTGTGATCGGCGAGGGTGGCGGCAGCCTGTCCGGAGGAGAAAAACAGAGAATATCAATTGCCAGAGCGATACTCAAGGATGCTCCGATCATCATACTGGACGAGGCGACGGCCAGCGTTGATCCAGAAAATGAGCATCTGATACAGGCGGCCATATCTGAGCTGACAAAGGGTAAAACGATAGTGACGATAGCACATCGACTTGCGACCATAGAGCAGGCAGATCAGATACTTGTGGTGGATGACGGACAGATAGTCCAGAGGGGAACCCACAGTGAGCTGGCAAATGTGCCGGGAAGGTACAAAGACTTTGTAGACATAAGAAGGAGATCAGAAGGATGGAGGATATAATGGAAAACACTAAAAAACTCTCAGGCAGGGACCTCATTACTATAGGTATTTTCTCTGCTATATATTTTGTGCTTAATCTTGCGGCTATGATAACTGGATTTGTTCCGGTGCTGTGGCTGCTGCTTCCGGGAGTTGCCGGAAGCGTGACCGGAATACCGTTTATGCTGATGGAGTCAAAGGTGAGGAAGCCGGGCGCCATACTTATCATGGGTGCGATCACGGCACTGCTTTACTTTGTTACAGGACAGTTTACCGTGCTGCTGCTCATCACATTTGCTGTGGCATGTATACTGTCAGAGGTATACAGAGCGGTGACGAAGTATGACAACAGCTTCGTACATATGACGATATCATTTGTCATATTCTGCTACGGAATGCTCGGTTCACCACTGGCGATCTGGGTATACAGAGACAGTTTCCTTGATCAGATCAGACAGAACGGAATGTCAGCTGAGTATGTTGACTCATTGTCGGGGCTTATCTCGGCACCAATGCTCATTGCACTTTGTATATCTCCGATCATAGGAGGAATTATCGGTGCGGTCATAGCAAAGGGACTGTTCCGCAAGCATTTCAAGAAGGCAGGAATAATATGATGAAAAGCAGAGCATTGATAAAAAATCTGGATCCCAGAGCCGGACTGTGGCTGCTGGTGGCGGCAAATATCGGAATGTTCTGCGAGAAGAGTACAGAGCAGGGGAGCATGCTTTCGGGCATGTTTCTCCTGCTTCTGCTGCTATACGGACAATACATGGCGGCGGTTAAGGGGGCAGTCCTTCTGGTATCATTCAGACTGCTTCTGAGATTTGTATTTCCGCTGTGTCCTGCGTGGGTAAATATGGTATTCCCAGTCATCATAAATTATACAGTCCGTATGATGCCGTGTATTCTGGCAGGCCTGCTCATAATCAGAACGTCGTCCATGCAGGAGATGATAGCGGCAATGAGGAAAATGCATCTCCCACAGGGGTTCATCATAGCAATGTCCACCACGTTCAGATATTTCCCTGCCATCCGTGAAGAATTCGTACATATAAGGGCGGCGATGAAGCTGCAGAACATACCATTTGCCAGCAGGCTTGAGTGTACAGTAGTGCCGCTCATGATGTCGGCTGTAAACACATCAGATGAGATAGCAGCAGCTGCGGTGGCAAGAGGCATAGAAAATCCATGTCCAAAGAGCAGTGCAGTTCAGATCCGTATGAGCGGTATTGACTGGGGGCTCATGGCTCTGGTGATGGCGTGGGTTGCCATAGTGTTGGTGAAAATGTGAGGTGAGTAGTTATGATAAAACTTGAGAATGTGAACGTTCGTATACAGGAGCAGGATATCCTGACGGATATCAATCTGAATATAGACGATGGGGAGTTTGTTCTGATCTGCGGCGACAGCGGATGCGGCAAAACCACCATGACAAAACTCATAAATGGCCTGATCCCTCACTTTGTGAAGGACGTGGAGGTGTCGGGAAGTGTGACGGTGTCCGGGAAAAATGTCGCCAGTACGGAAATGTACGAGATGGCGGAGATCGTGGGTTCGGTGTTCCAGAATCCAAAGACACAGTTCTTCCACACCAACTCCAGTGCTGAGATGGCATTTGGACTGGAGAACAGAGGTGATGATCCAGAGACAATAAGAAAGCGTGTGGCAGAGACTGTCAGGGAACTCGATATAGAAAAACTGGCAGACAGAAATGTATTTGCCATGTCGGGAGGAGAAAAGCAGCTTCTGGCATTTGCGTCTGTATATGCAATGGATCCAGAGGTGTATGTGCTCGACGAACCATCGGCAAATCTGGACGCCGTTGGCATAGAGAAGCTTTGCAGGAGACTTGAGGTGATAAAACGGGAAGGCCATACTGTGATCGTTGCAGAGCACAGACTTGCATGGCTCATGCCTCTGGCGGACCGCGTTTTGTACATGCGGGCTGGTAGGATAGAGAGAGAGTTCTCCAGAGATGAATTTATGCAATTGTCAGATGACAAGAGGATATCCCTGGGACTTCGGAGCATACAGATGGAGAATATCGAGATACCTGAACTTTTAAATGAGAGCAGAAAAGCTGATGATGTAAAAGCGAAATCTATAGATAGTGATACAAGCGAAAAGCGAAATGTGCAAGTATATGGCAGCTTTTGTAATTCAGATTTAGTTGTGAGGAATCTTTCATGCTATAGAAAAAAGAAAGAGATATTTGCCGGGATATCATTTGCCGCAAATGCCGGGGATATCATAGGTATAGTAGGAAGAAATGGTGCGGGAAAGTCCACTTTCTGCAATGTGCTGTGCGGTCTGCTCCCAGAAAAATCCGGAGAGATAATATACGAGGGCAGAAAACTTGGGAAGAGGGCGAGAACAAAACTGTTTGGCATGGTTATGCAGGATGTAAATCATCAGTTGTTTTCGGACAGCGTGAAGAACGAATGTCTGCTGGCCGATGAGGATGCAACAGATGAGCAGATAAGTGAGCTGCTGGGTGGATTTGACCTTGCGGAATTTGCTGAAAATCACCCTATGACATTGTCAGGCGGTCAGAGGCAGAGGCTTGCGGTGTGTCAGGCGGTCATGGGCGGAAAGAGACTCCTTATATTTGATGAGCCAACCAGCGGCCTTGACTACCGCCACATGTGCCAGGTGGGAGAATTGCTCAGGAAACTGGCGGCAGATGGATATATCATACTTGTGGTCACCCATGATTATGAGTTTCTGAACAAAACCTGTGATGGTTATATACGCATAGATCGTTAGGAGATATGCCATAAAATATCCGAAAAATTTTAAAATAATATATTAAATAATTGACAAATAAACGACCGTTTACTAATGTATTGGTAAACGGTCGTTTATTTGAACGACGTTTTTAATATTGGTGTGAAAGGGTAGGAATCGTATGGAAGATATAAAAGTCGTGAGAGATATGAAAAATGCTGATATGGGAAATACTGATACGAGAAATACGAAGGAAGAGATATTGATAACAGCACTTCACAGGTTTGCCAGGGATGGTTATGAGGCGGTGTCGGTGAGCCAGATAGCGGGAGATCTTGGTATTACAAAGGGAGCTTTGTACCGACATTATAAGAATAAGCGGGATATATTTGATCATATCGTCGCGAGGATGGAGCAGGGCGACAGCGATCAGGCGAAAAGCCATGATATGCCGGAGGATGACAAAGAGAGCATGCCGGAGAAGTATGAGGAAGTATCTCTGGATGATTTTGTGCAGTACAGCAGATCTATGTTCGAGTATTGGACAGAGGATGACTTTGCCTCTTCTTTCAGAAAACTGCTTGTAATAGAACAGTTCCGCAGTGCGGAGATGCAGGCTCTGTATCAGCAGTATCTTGTGGCGGGACCTGTCGGTTATGTAAAGGACCTGTTCAAGAGCATGGGAATCAAAGGCGCGAAGAAAAAAGCGGCACAGTTTTATGCGATCATGTTCCTGTACTATAGCCTTTATGATGGAGCGTCCGACAGGAAAAAGATAAATAAACAGTTTGGCCAGGCAATAAGTGAATTTGCCAAAGCACTACAGGTTTGATTATAAATTTGAGTATATTAAGTAACTTACAGATCACCATAAGTAATTTTTCGTTGTTTGGTGATCGGCAGAAGGAGGTAGATGGAATGAATGATCATGGAAATATCAGTCAGGTCAGGCATAGTGAAGATTTGGTTATACGATTGGAAAAAGAGGATGAATACCGGGAAGTCGAGAACCTGGTGAGGAACAGCTTCTGGAATGTGTATCGCCCCGGCTGTCAGGAACACTATGTGCTCAATCAGCTGAGAAATGACAGTGCATTTGTCCAGGAACTGGATTTTGTAATGCTGTTAGATGGAGAAATCATCGGACAGAACATGTTTATGAGAGCGGAAATAACTGCGGATGATGGAAGAAATATCCCCATTATGACAATGGGGCCTATATGTATAAAGAATGAACTTAAACGTAAGGGATACGGGAAGATACTGCTTGACTATTCACTGCAGAAAGCTGCAGAGCTCGGCTGCGGTGCGCTATGCTTTGAGGGGAATATTGATTTTTATGGCAAAAGCGGATTCAGACCGGCAAGTGAGTTTGGCATTCGCTACCATGGACTTGATGAGGGAGAGAATGCATCGTTTTTCCTCTGCAAAGAGCTGATGCCCGGCTATCTTGATGGAATCACAGGTGAGTACGCTCCGCCAGAAGGATATTTCGTGGACGAAAAGGCTGTGGAAGAATTTGACAGCCAGTTTCCATATAAAGAGAAAAAAACTACCCGGACAACTCTTTTCATAAGGAGGACCCGCTTGCGGGGGATTCCTTATGAAGCACGCATGCGCCGCGCGAAAGCGCCTTCACATGCGCATGCTCAACTCTTTTCATAAGGAGGACCCGCTACAAAGTAAATGAAAATGGTTACTAAAGCTCGCAAAGTTGCAGAAAACGTCAAAAAAAGGTTGGAAAAGTTGCAAAATCACTGCAAAAAGAGTTGGAAAAGTTGCAAAAATTTGATATCATAGGGATAGAAAAGTTGCAAATACAGTATGCGGGGTGATTTTATGCTGGAAAGATCGGCAAAAAAATATATAGATTCATGGATTCAGAGCGGCAGAGATGCTTTGCTCATAACGGGAGCGAGACAGATCGGTAAGACATATCTTATAAAAGAATGCCTCAGGGAAAGTGGAGTGCCATATGTGGAATTGAATTTTATTGACCAGCCGGAGCTTGTCACATTGTTTGGCGGTGCCAGAGATGCAAAGGATCTGCTTATGAGACTTAGTCTGGTGACTAAACAGCCTCTTGAGAAAGGCCGCACGATCATATTTCTTGACGAGGTGCAGGAGTTTAAAGATATAGTGACAAGAGTGAAGTTTCTGGTGGATGATGGAAGCTACAGGTATATCATGAGCGGTTCGCTTTTGGGCGTAGAGCTGAATGACCTAAGATCAGCGCCGGTTGGATATATGCGTGTATATGATATGTATCCGATGGATCTGCGTGAATTTATGGTTTCTGTTGGTGTGAATCAGAATGTGATCGGCACACTGAAGGAATGCTTTACGCAGAGGCTGCCTGTTGATTCATTTGTACATGAAAAAATGCTTGATGTATTTAACCTGTATCTTATCGTGGGCGGAATGCCTGAGGCGGTCAATACATATGTGGAGACAAATGATCTTGCGAAAGTAGCGGAGGTACATGAAAAGATAGTTAGATTGTACAAGAGTGATTTTACAAAGTATGAGACAAGATATAAGCTGAAACTGCAGGAGATATATGATGCTATGGCGGGACAGCTTGATCAGAAAAATAAACGGTTCCAGATCAATAGTATAGGTAAAGGACTCAGTTATGACAGGGTTGCAAATGATTTTCTGTGGCTTAAGGATGCTGGGGTTGCGATACCGGTCTACAATATAAGTGAGCCGAAACTTCCGCTTGTGATCAGTGAGAATAGGAATCTCTTTAAACTATTTTTCTCCGATGTAGGGTTGCTGACAAGTAGGTATTCGGATCAGGTGAAAATGGCGATACTGAATAAAGAAAAATCTATAAACAATGGTGCGCTATTTGAAAATGTGGTTTCCCAGGAACTACTCAGCAAAGGTCATAAAGAATATTATTTTAACAGCAAAAAGCAGGGTGAACTTGATTTTGTAATAGAACTGAATGGAAAAGTAGTTCCACTGGAGATAAAATCGGGTAAGGATTACAAACGGCACTCTGCGTTGTGTAATGTCTTGACTGATGAAAATTACGGAATAGAATATGCATATGTTTTTTCGGAGGGAAATGTAGAGGTCAGCGGCAAAAAAGTATATTTGCCGATATATATGATTGCGTTTCTGGAAAACGAAAAGATGGTTGACACGATATATAAACTTGACCTATCTGGGTTGACGTTCGATAAGGATATGTAGCATCAGTTTTCGCCTATTAGCGAGTTGATGTTCAAAAAAAATAGGAGATAGCATGAAGATAAAGATGTGCGGAATCACGACCTCGGCAGATGTGGCCGCGGTGAATGAGGTGAGACCTGATTATATAGGAATGGTGATGTATTTCCCAAAGTCAAAGAGAAATGTCGGCGCGGATACTGCGCGCAGGTTGCTTGAAGAACTGAGGGAAGATGTGAAGAAGGTTGCGGTGGTGGTATCCCCGGATGCGGAGCAGATAGCAGAGATAGCAGAGCTGGGATTTGATGTCATCCAGATTCATGGTCAGACCAGCGATGAGCTTATAGAGAGTGCACATTTGCCTGTGTGGAAGGCTTTCAATGTGAAGGATATGGATATGTACCCTCATTATCAACGCCTTTCGAATATTGCAGGTTATGTGTTCGATGCCGGTGAACCTGGAAGTGGAAAGACATTTGACTGGAATAGTTTGACGGATATCGACAGAGATGGAAGGCTGTTTGTGCTTGCCGGAGGTCTCACGTCGGACAATGTGCGGCGGGCGATAGAGCAGGTGCATCCTGACGTAGTCGATGTGTCCTCTGGAATAGAGTACGATGTGGTAGGTGGCGTTCAAAAACCGGGCAAGGATCCGGAGAAGATGCGTCTGATGAAGAGGAATATCGTTGTTGAGTGAGGCAGCTAGAATTCTTTTGACGCGTCTGTTTGTTAGAATAGGAAAGAAAAGAGATAACCTGGTGAAGTTGATTGTAGAAGACTTTGTCAGGTTATTTTTTTATTATATTTCAATTTAGGTTCGTTTAAGCTAGGCGTTCTATACTCTGTTCAAACAAACAGAAAGGAGTCCTGGCTATGGATAGAAAATATGCGCTTATTCCGGCGTATGAGCTGGATGGAAGGCTACTTGAGATTATAGAGAATGCGGTGGCTGAGGGTTTTCAGGTCATTGTGGTTGATGATGGAAGCAGTGATGGCTGTCAGCGGTATTTCAAGCAGGCTGAATATATGGCAACTGTATTGCATCACTCTGAGAATAAAGGTGCGGCTCTTAAGACAGGATTTGCACGGATCGCATCGATGTGCGAGGCGGATGATGTGGTGGTGACATTGGATGCAGATGGGCAGCATACAATACAGGATGCGCTCAAGGTATGTGCGGAGGCATGTATCCACCTAGATTCTCTCATACTCGGCAGCCGCGCTCTGGCAGAAAATGTTCCATTGAGAAGCAGATTTGGAAATACTGTCACAAGATTCGTATACAGACTTGCATCTGGGGTAAAGGTCCATGGCGCGCTGGACATATAGGGGACGACAAATCGTCTGACGATCATTTACCTGATCGCAGGTCTGGTGCTCATATTGGCTGGGACGATTCAGTATGCTATAGACTGCAGAAGATACAGATGTGCTTAAAAATACAATTTTGCTCTGATCACTGTTGATATAATTCCATCAAGTTAAATTCAAGGACATAGATGGATTCTTGTAAATTACAGAACTAAAAACATAGAAAGAGTTAGGTGATTTGCAAAATTGCAGAACGTAGATTGGAGGAACGCAATATGATAGGTTACACATGTATGCAGAATGTAAAGATAATGGCAGGTGCAGGATGCCACAAAAGCATTGGACAGGCACTCAAGGAGACTGGATATGGCAAGGCATTTGTCGTGTATGACTCAGGTGTCAAGGCAGCGGGCATCATAGATAAGGTGACGGACAGTTTGAAGGCATCGGGAATAGAATACGTAGAATTCGACAAGGTGCTCCCGGATCCTCCTGCTGAGATAGTTGACGAGGGCGGCGCGCTCTGCATGGACAGGGGCTGCGACTGCGTCATCGGTATAGGCGGCGGAAGTGCTATAGACACTGCAAAGGGAATAAATATTCTCAGAGTGAACGGCGGACATATTCTTGAATATGCAGATCCGGCACATGAGATGAAGAAGTCGCTTGGACTCATGAGCGTTCCAACAACTTCGGGTACAGGCTCGGAGCTTTCAAATGGACTCATCATTTCGGACACGGCAAATGATATAAAGGCTGCGATCCTTGCGGCAAATGGCATGAGCGAATTCGCAGTCATAGATCCGGAATTCTCAAAAGGAATGCCGAAAGGACTCACCATCATGACAGGCCTTGATGTGTTCTCACATGCGGCAGAGGGCTACACATCAGTACTTGCAGATCCTATCACAGATATGATAAACAAGGCGATCATGGAGAATGTGGTTAAGTTCCTTCCGAGGGCAGTGGCTGACGGCGAAGATATGGAAGCCAGAACCAAGATGCACATAGCGGCATCCCTGGGTGGCTGGATGCTCGGCAATTCCAGCGCACATGTGGGGCACTCTATAGCCCATGTGATAGGCGGAATGTATCACATACCTCACGGTGCATGCTGTGCGTATTCACTTCCAGTGGTACTGGATGCGGTAAGCGATTCTCTTCCTGATAAGGTAAAGGAGATCGGAGAGATACTTGGCGTAACATTTGATGGCGGCGAGACTCCTGCAGAGATAGGCGAAAAGACCGCTGCGGCTTATAGGCATTTTGCCTACGATGTGGTTGGTGTAAAGAAGGTGGATGAATTCGTCAGTGAATCCACCGACATAGATCTGCTTGCCGGCAGAGTTGAGGCTGAACCGCTTGCTGGTTTATCTCCGGTGAAGGTGACAAAGGAGCTTGCGGCTGACATGCTCAGAAAGATATTTGAATAATAGTTCCGATTTTTACAATCGTAAAAATTATTATGTGATAAAATTTGTCACATAGAGAACAGACAAAGGCGTCTGGACGATGACGAAACATCATCGTCCGGGCGCCTTTTTGTGTAGAAAAGCGGAAAGAGAAAGGATGATCGGATATGGCAGAGAGGATAAAGGAGCACCCTATACTGGGAGTTCAGGAAAAGGGCAGAGAAGTCACATTTACCCTGGACGGCAAAGAGATGAAAGGCTGTGAGGGCGAGCCGATAGCAGCAGCACTCAAGGCTGATGGAGTCATGGTTCACAGATATACGAAGAAGGAGCATAAGCCGCGTGGAATCTTCTGTGCCATCGGAAGATGTACGGACTGCGTCATGATAGTGGACGGAGTGCCGAATGTAAGAACTTGTATAACGCCTTTAAAAGAGGGCATGGACATCCGCACACAGTACGGTGTCAGCGACAAACCATTCAAAGATTAGGAGGATACAGATATGAAGAGATATGATTTGGTTATCGTAGGAGCTGGTCCATCTGGTCTGTCGGCAGCTATAGAGGCGGCAAAGAGAGGACTTTCAGCTGTAGTATTTGATGAAAATGAGAAACCTGGAGGACAGCTGTTTAAACAGATACATAAATTTTTCGGTTCTAAGGAGCACAGGGCAAAGGTCAGAGGATATGTGATAGGTCAGCAGCTTTTGGATGAGGCTGATGCGGCAGGTGTTGAGGTAGTGTTGAACGCCACTGTCATCGGTCTTTATCAGGACAAGGAGGTTGTGGTCAAGATCGGTGAGGAGATCCATCATTACAAGGGCGATGCGGTCATCATAGCGACAGGTGCTGCCGAGAACATGGTCACATTCCCTGGCTGGACGCTTCCGGGTGTCATGGGCGCAGGTGCAGCCCAGACCATGATGAACCTCCATGGGGTACTTCCAGGCAAGAAAGTACTCATGCTTGGTTCAGGAAATGTCGGACTGGTTGTTGCATTCCAGCTTATCCAGTGTGGATGCGAGGTTGTTGCTCTGGTAGATGCCGCACCTAGGATCGGTGGCTATGGAGTTCATGCGGCAAAGGTAGCCAGAACCGGAGTTCCATTCTATCTGTCACACACGATAGTGAAGGCAGAGGGCGATGAGTGTGTAAATGGAGTTACAATTGCTGAGGTCGACAGTAGTTTCAAGTTTATACCGGGCACGGAAAAGCACTTTGATGTAGATACAATATGTCTTGCAGTTGGACTTTCGCCTATGTCACAGCTTCTCAAGATGGTTGGCTGTGAGATGGAGGACAATCCAAAGCGAGGTGGTCAGGTTCCTATCTGCGATGAATACGGAAGAACATCCATACCGGGAATATTTGTTGCGGGAGATGTGTCAGGAATAGAGGAGGCATCCTCAGCTATGATCGAGGGCCGTATGGCAGGCATAGCAGCATCCGAATATCTCGGATATGTGGAGAAAGATGAGATGGACAGCGAACTGAAGAAACTGGATGAGGCTCTTGATGGTCTTCGTCAGGGAATGTTCGCACCGAAGAACAGAGGAAAAGCAATCGAGAAGACTGAGGAGGGTATCGATATATCCACAAGCCTTCTGAAGAACGGATATATAGCAGATGATGAGATAGAGAGATTTCCGGGAGTTACCCACAGAAAGGGAATACATCCGGTCATCGAGTGTACGCAGAACATACCATGTAACCCATGCCAGGATGCATGTCCGAAAAAATGTATATCTATAGGGGCAAATATTACATCACTTCCTATAGCGGTTCCAGATGCTGACTGTATCAACTGCGGCATGTGCGTGGCAAGCTGCTCAGGTCAGGCTATCTTCCTTGTTGATGAGGACTGCGGGGACGGCACAGCCACAGTGACACTTCCTTATGAGTTCCTTCCTCTTCCGGAGGTCGGAGCAAAGGGCGACGCGCTTGGAAGAAATGGACAGAAGGTATGTGATGCAGAGGTGGTTCAGGTCAAGAGCATGAAGGCATACGACAAGACAAATCTTCTGACTATGAGGGTTCCAAAAGAGTATGCGATGAAGGCAAGATTCTTCAAGATTAATTGACAGGCATGAGGATGATCTGGCAGACCAATAAATGGTCGCTTTCGGAGTAGATGTTAGGAGGAATAGCGTATGAATTCAGTAAATGACAGATCCAGAGATATAGGTCCATTTGTTCCGGGACCGGACGATGATATGCTGATCTGCCGATGTGAGGAGATCACAAAGGGCGAGATCAGGAAGGCAGTCCACGAAGGAATGTGGACTATGACAGAGATAAGAAGATACCTGCGAACAGGAATGGGACTGTGCCAGGGGCAGACATGTGCCAAGCTTGTCAAGGGAATCGTTGCAAGGGAGCTTGGAGTATCACCGGCGGAGCTTGAGCCGGCTACATCCAGAGCGCCTATGCGTCCTATAGAGATGCGCATATTTGCAAATGAAGAGAAGGAGGGCGAGTAGTATGGGAAACACAGCAGAAGTCGTAGTTATCGGCGGAGGAATCATCGGATGCTCGATCAGTTACTATCTCGCAAAGAGAGGAGTCAGCGTCATATGCCTTGAGGGTTCAGATCATTTTGGAAATGGCGGTTCGAGCCGAAATGGAGGCGGTGTCCGTCAGTCGGGAAGAGATCCGAGAGAGCTTCCTCTTGTAATGTATGGAATAAAGAATTTCTGGCCTACACTTTCAGAGGAGCTGGAGGTCGACTGTGAATATCATCAGGATGGAAACCTGAGACTTGGAAAGACAGAGAAGCACAGACAGATCCTGGAAGGGCTTACAGAGAGAGCCGTGAAGGTAGGTCTGGATGTGAGGATGATAGATGGCGATGAGGTAAGGCGTATCAATCCATATCTGTCAGATGAGGTCACATGTGCGAGCTGGTGTCCTACAGACGGTCATGCCAACCCGCTCACAACGACACTTGGATACTACAAGACAGCCAGAAAGCTGGGAGTGCATTTCATCTCCGGTGAAAAGGTAGTGGAGCTCCGTAAGATAAAGGGAAAGCTGCGCCAGGTTATCTGTGAGTCCGGCGACGTGTATGAGGGCGAGACAGTCGTGCTTGCAGCGGGATACGAATCTCGAAAGATCGCTGGAACGGTCGGCATAGATATTCCGATGCAGCTTGCCATGCTGGAGGCTCTTGTAACGGAGGCTGAACCGCCTATGTTTGATCAGATGCTTGGAACAGCCGAGGCAGATTTCTATGGCCATCAGACAAAGCACGGCTCATTTGTATTTGGCGGATCATCGGGACTTGAGGGATTCACTAAGGACAACGGAACCCCAATATGTTATAGTAAAACTGCACCGTGTATCTGCCGAGGAATCATGAAGTATTTCCCTGATCTGGCAAATGCCAAGATCGTCAGAACCTGGGCAGGCTGGATGGACAAATGTGCAGACGGTGTGCCGGTGCTTGGAAATGTGAGTGAGGTTCCGGGGCTTGTGCTTGCCTGCGGATTCACAGGACACGGATTCGGAATCGCCCCAGCGGTTGGAGATCAGCTTGCCGAGCTCATAACAACAGGAAATACAACGGTGGATATACATCCGCTGCGCTACGACAGATTTAAGGCAAAGATATAATTATTTTCATAAGGAGATTGTATGATCTGGAAGAAGGACAGACTGCGTCCGACGCAGCCGTATTTTGTACTTGACTCAAAAAATTTCAAACAGGAAGTGTATCTTCAGCAGGGCATATCACACTTCTACACATTTGAGGTGGATGAGCCACAGTCGCTTAATGCGGTGCCGGATGCCTGCATAGATCTGTTCTTTGAGTACACGGAGCACGGTCTTGAGGCGTATGCCTGTGGAACTGTGCTGAGATTCCAGAGCCACGACTGGAAGGGAAAGAGAGAGGTGTTCGGCGTGAGGTTCATGCCTGGAATGCAGCCGGACATCATAAGTGTGAAGATGAAAGAACTGGTCGGAAGGCGCGTTCCCCTGCAGGATATAGTACTCGACGATGAACTCATTCCATTGATGGCGGAGCAGAATGATTTTTATCAGAGGATAAGAGTTTTTCTGCAGAGATATACGATGGTGATGAACCAGCGGAAGACCTCTGCCGAGAAAGAGGAGCTGGTGTGGTCTGTCAAGCGAATGGTATATGAGAGTGACGGCAAAGTCCGCATAGCGGAGATGAGCGAGCGCACAGGATATTCGGAGAGATATATCAACAAGGTGTTTATCGAAGAGATGGGATTTTCACCAAAGGTATTCTGTAAGATCATACAGTTTCAGAGGGCGTTGGAGTTCCTCAACTATGGGGCACCAGATAAGATGACGGATGCGGCGGTGTACCTCGGATACTACGATCAGCCTCAGTTTATCAAGGATTTCAAGGCATATTGTGGTGTCACACCGACGCAGTATCTGAAGCTCCTTGAGCAGCATACATACACACAGAATATTTGCGAGACAACGCTTTTAAAATCAGAAGACTAGTTCCGATTTATACAAGTTTAATCGGAGTAAAAATAGTAATCTAATATCCAAAGAAAGACGAAGACGTCTTGACCGTGAGGTCAAGGCGTCTTTTTTCGTTGTTAACGGACGATAAGCCAGAAATCATGAATGTGGATTTGGCGGCAGCCTGAATGGATTTATAAAATGATCACAAAATAACAGGAGGAGACGAATATGAGTTACCCAGAGATTGATTTATTATATTTAAATGAAGACGATATGGTAGCAGCGGGAGTCAAGGACATGGTGGGCTGTGTAGAGGCGATGGAAGAGATGTTCAAGCTCATGAAGATCGGTGATTACCGTATGGGCGGAGCAAATGGAAACAGCCACGGCTGTATGGTCATGTTCCCTGAGTCGTCTCCATTTCCTGAGATGCCGGTGGATGGACCGGACAGAAGATTTATGGCTATGCCTGCATACCTCGGTGGCAAGTTCGATATGGCTGGTATGAAGTGGTACGGTTCAAATGCCGAGAACAGAAAGAAAGGACTTCCAAGATCAATCCTGACCTTGATCCTGAATGATAAGGACACCGGAGCACCACTGGCGTTCATGTCTGCAAATATACTGTCGGCGTACAGAACTGGCGCCGTTCCTGGTGTCGGTTTCAAATATTTTGCAAAGGAGAATGCAGAGACCATCGGAATCGTGGGACCTGGAGTTATGAGTAAGACGGCTCTGGCAGCAGCCATGGCGGTTAGACCGTCGATCAAGACCGTCAAGGTAAAGGGCAGAGGTAAGGCAAGCCTTGATAGATTTATAGAATATGTGAAAGATGAGTATCCGGGAGTTGATGTGTATGCTGTTGATTCCATTGAGGAGGCAGTGAGGGATAGTGATATCGTGTCTGTGTCAACATCATCGCCTACAGGTGATCCGGAGCTTTACCCATACATAGCAGAGGAGTGGATCAAGCCGGGCGCAGTTATAGAGAGTACGGCGGCACTCAGATTTGACGATGATTTCATCATCAACAGGGCACGTACAGTAACCGACAACATCAAGCTGTATGAGGCATGGGAAGAGGAGATGAAACCGGATGCATACAATACCATTCCGATCCCGGCAGTCAGAGTTGAGGATCTGATCGCCCAGGGCAAGATGAAGACGGAGCAGATAGATGATCTGGGAGATGTGCTTCTTGGCAACATACCTGTTCACCGCTCGGAGGATGAGATAGTTGTCTACTCAGTAGGCGGAATGCCTGTTGAAGATATCGCATGGGGAACCATGGTATACAGAAATGCACTTGAGAAGGGCATCGGCAAGAAGCTGAATCTGTGGGAGACACCACAGATGGTATAAACACAAACAAGATAGCTGTAGGGCATGGATAAGATAGATTTCCAATGCAGTCAGTTGAAAAGAAAGGCTGACAAATGTTTTAAAACAGGAGGATGATTCGTATGGGATTTTCTAAGATTGAAGTTATAACGGCAATGAATAAGATACAGGATCTCAAAGCTGCGCTCAGCAAGGTGGGTGTCAGCGGAATAACGGTTACACAGGTTATAGGCTGCGGAGTTGAGAAGGGAACTCTGGAATTTGAGGTCGAGGAAAACAAGGTGATGGAGCTTCTGCCAAAGCAGATGATCATGATACTCATTGAGGACGAGAGAGTGGATGAGATCGTGGAGCTTATCAAGAAGGAACTCTACACAGGACATATCGGCGACGGAAAGATCATTATATCACCGGTCACAAATATCATAAGAGTGCGGACTGGTGAGGAGGGCGGAGACGCCCTGAAGTAGGCGGATATGATATGTGCGCAGGGCATAAAGTGATGGTTGGCGGCATTTCACACAGATACCGCGCGAAGTGATTTTTATGTATCTGCTCGATGAAACAGCCCATGATGGGCTGATGATACAGGACAGGAGATGATGATATGAATGAAAAGAAACTGGGACTGCCGAGTGTCATATCCACTGCAGTCGGATTGATAGTCGCGACGAGCTGCCTTATGTCTCTGGGACAGGGGGCAGGAGCTATTGGAACGGGATTCATCGTGCCGATGATCCTTGCCTGTGCCATCAATATATGTACAGCGTTTTCTCTGGCTGAACTGAATGCGGTGATGCCGAATCTCACTGGTGGTTTGGCACAGTATACGCTTGCAGGTATGGGCCCATTTATTACGATAGTTACGATGGTTGGCGGATACATAGTATGTCAGTCTGTTGCGGGATCTGTTGAGTGTGCCATGTTTGGAAATGCAATCAACTCAGTATTTCACACCGGGGTTCCGTCAAGTGTGTTCTGTATAATATTGTTGGTGGTTCTCATAACAGCCAATCTTCTCGGTGTGGATGTATTTGCAAAGATACAGAATGTGGTAGCTTACGGTCTTATCATATCCCTGGTTCTCATGGGACTCATCGGAATGCTTGGGATTGGAACCGGCGAGGAAGTTCATCAGAAAATGAACACCGCGACATCGTTTTCAGATTGTTTCTCCATGCTTGGACTTGCATTCTTCTTATTCATAGGAAGTGAATTTGTCATTCCTATAGCCAAAGATGTAAAAAATGCCAGAAGAAACATTCCTCTTGGAATGGTGCTCAGTCTTATTATCATCTGCGTGATGCAGATCATAGTTGTGTTTGGCATGGGTCACTATACGGTGTGGAGCGATCTTGCTGCAAGTGAGTCACCTCATATTCTATATGGAACGTCTATACTTGGCAGAGTAGGAGCCATCTGGATGATACTTGTATCAATATTTGCTGTTGTAAGCACGGTCAATTCAGCGATCAGCTTCCTGTCATACATGTGCGCAGGAATGGCGAAGATCAACCTTATGCCGGAGTTCTTCCTGAAGAGGAACAAGAGAGGTGCATATTATGTGGGAATACTTATGATAGGAATCATCATGATAATAGTAAATGCCACAGGTCTTTCCACGAGCGATTCACTTTCATTTATGATACTTGTGGCTATGGTATTCTGGATGGTTTCATATGTCATAGCGAATATAAATGTATTGATATTCAGAAAGAAGATGCCGAAGGTGCCGAGAACATTCAAGGTTCCATTTGGCCCGGTGATCCCTATCATAGGAATCCTTGGAAATGTGTTTATGATATGGCACATAGACGGAGATCCGGCTGTAAGGAGCAGGATATTCATGATAGACGGAATTATATTTGTCATACTTGCTGTATATTCAGTGGTATGGTGCAGAACAAAGCTCAAGAGAAAGCTGTTCGCACCGATACCTATACATGAAGTCATGGCGATGGAGAATCCGCTTTACCTTATGGCGAGAAAAGCTAAAAAAGCTGATAAGAGCAATAGGCTGTACGAGGGTGGCAATGCCGGTAAAACCGACAAGGCGTGAAAACCAATGCTATCAATAGTTTTGCCTAATAGTATTTTCCTAATTGTATTTAAAAAGGTGGCATTGACAGCGTGAACAACAATGCTATCAATAGCTTTACCCAATAGTTTTTCCCTAATTGTAGTTAAAAAGGTGGCATTGACAGTGTGAACAACAATGTTATCAATAGCTTTACCCAATAGTTTTTTCCTAATTGTAGTTAAAATGGCGGTAAGAACACAAAATTATCCTCAAAATACAATTTTGAATCAAAAAAGGACAAAGTTTTGAAGCTTTGTCCTTTTTCATGAGAAAAATTAACTTTAGTGATAATTTTATACTTTTATTAGAATATAAGACTGAATATGGAAAAACACAGTGTTACAAAAACAGATGTTACATAAATGCGATGTTATATAAACACATGTTACATAAATGCAATGTAACATAAATGCAGTGTAACACAAACACAAGTAATACAAACACAAGTAACACAAACACAATGTAACATAAGCGCATGTAACACAAACACGTGTTACATAAATGCGATGTTATATAAACACATATTACATAAACACATGTTACATAAATGCAATGTAACACAAACACAAGCAACACAAACACATGTAACGCAAAACACTGCATGAAAGCCGTAACGCGTATAATCATGTATTCCTCATGCTGCAGCTATTATTTCACATGCATTGTAAATCCGAATTCCCACTCAGCCTCGTCAAATCTGTACTTCTTATCAAGCTCTGGGCCGCAGCTGTTGGAGCCGATTCCGTTCTGGCGGTAGTCGATACACAGAACAGACTTATCATTCTCTGGCAGCTCGTAGTTGTGTGTTGCCGCTGTGAGTTCCTCTGCGGTGTAAGGCGAGGCGTTCATTGAAAATGGCACAGCGGATGTCACGGTTATGCTGTGGGCTGTTGTAGCTGCTATCGTTTCGGCTGTCTGCGCATTGCAAATGCTCTGATATGATGAACTGTCGACAAAGTTATTTTTGTCGGAGCTATTCCTGTCAGACTTGTCGCTTGCTCCAGGGGCGCTGACCTGAACAAGGCTACAGTCAAAGTGGCTTCCATTCTCCTGCGGCATGATGTAGTCCTCATGCATATCCGTTATGTCTGCGGTGAACATTCCATGCCAGCTTGCATGGTGTTTGTCGATATAACTCTCATATGGTCCCATTCCGATATAACTAATATTTCGCAGCTCCTTATTCAAAATCATCCTCACGCCGAATCTAGGAAGCATAGGGAATTCAGCATTTTTCTTTATATGCATTTTTGATTTTATAGTTCCTTCAGGTGTTATTATCCATTCGGCGTTTATCCTCAGAACAGGCTGTACCGTTGGTGCTGAGAGGCTTGACGTGCACGATATCACGGCACATCCATCTTTTATAATGCAACTAGTTTCATAGGCCCTTTCAGATATCATATCGTAGTGCGCTCTAAACCACTCGTTCTTTATATTCCTGTCATTGTCCGTAGGGGCACGCCAGATTGTCTTATCGCATGGAGCAGCGAGAAGTTCCTGACCGTCCATCGCAATGCCTGCAAAGTTTCCTGTGTTCCTGTCAAATATATATTCAAAATTACTTCCGCTGACAACAAATTCTGTGTCGCTTTCCGAGATATGAAGATGGGCAGAAGCTGTATCCTGAGCAGTCAGATATTGTCCCGCCAAATTCTGCGCCTTGTCCACAGCCTGCGCTTTGTCCACAGCCTGTGCCTTGTCCACAGCCTGCGCCTTGTCAAGAATCTGTGTCTTGTTCAAGGCCGATGTTTTATCCAGAATCTCGTCTGTATTCTGCTTTGGTAAGCCAAGTGCTACTTCATCGAATCCCAGCACATCACCTTCCCTGACAAACGCACTGTCACAAGCTGCCTTATATATCACACGGAGAAACATTCTGTGTGTAATAATATCTTTTGTGCAATCGGCGACATCTGAACATTCAACAACACTTGAATAATCGGCGATATCTGAACATTTAACAACACTTGAATAATCGGCAACATCTGAGCTGCCAGAAACGTCAGAATGACTTGATGCATATAAGTCTGACAATGATTTCTGTATATTTGTAGCAGGGTTCAGGCTGACAGTTCCATCGCCGTGAGGTGCCACGTAAGGAACATCAATATTCCCGTATGCAATAATCTGTCCATCACAAGTGACTTCATAGCTCATAGTGAGGTAATCCCTGATGTCAGTGAAATCAAGATAATTGTGCAGGGTCAGAGTACCATTTACGGCGTCAAAATTGGTGATCCTGACTGGGCGGTTAATGTTTTTGAATTCGAGAAGTCCTGTGTGTGGTCTGCGATCCGGATAGACCAGACCGTCCATGCAGAAATTGCCATCGTGGATAGTCTCGCCGTTGTCGCCTCCGTATGCGTACATATCCTTGCCATTTGCCGCCTTGCCCTTGTATATAGCGTGGTCGCACCACTCCCACACAAATCCTCCGCAAGTGGTCTCGTGGCTATCGAAGAACTGGAAGTAGTCCTCCAGATCTCCGGGACCGTTGCCCATGGCATGGCAGTATTCGCACAGGATGTACGGCTTGTCTCCGTCACCATCGATATATTCAGCCATCTCGGATATGGATGGATACATTCTGCTGTAGAGATCCAGATTGCTGTAGTCATATTTTCTCTTGCCGTCCGTATACTGGGCGCTCTCGTAGTGGGTGAGGCGGGAGCTGTCATAGGACTTGACCCAGGCAAGAGCCTCCTCAAATGTCACGCCGTATGCACTCTCATTTCCCATGGACCAGATGACTACGCTGGTGCGGTTCTTGTCCCGGATGACGCAGCGCTTGATGCGGTCAAGAATGGATTCGCAGAATTCAAGATTATTTGCGATCGGTTCATTCCATCTTGCAGCCTTGTTCTCCCAGCTGTTATCTGAGTAAAAGAGTTCACTCGGACCGTGCGCCTCTATGTCAGCCTCGTCTATCACATAGAATCCATATTCGTCACAGAGCTCATAGAAATACGGAACATTTGGATAATGGCTTGTCCTTATGGCGTTGACATTGTGCTGCTTCATGAGAGACATATCCCTGATGATCTGTTCTCTGCTGATCGTAAAACCGGTCACAGGGTCGGAATCATGTCTGTTCACTCCATGGAACTTGATCGGCATGCCGTTGATGTACACAATCTTATTCTCTATCGTTATCTCCCTGATTCCTATCCTGTCAGTGATGACCTCACCGGCACATCTTATGATGACAGTGTAGAGATATGGCTTTTCTGCGTTCCACAGCACAGGGGAGTCGATCGACAAAGTAATGCTGCTGGAGCTGGCTGCGGTTTTGCCTTCGTCTGCATTGGTATTGGCATCGCATTGGGCGCAAATTTCACACTTTACACAGCCAGATGAACATATGCGGCCGTCGGCGTCCAGAATAGCAACTTCAATATCAATATTTGAATCGGCGCCTTTATCAGCCCATGTTTCCGGTTTTGATGAAAAACGGTCTTCAACGCAGGAATATCCCGTAAATGCTGTGAAGTCTATGGTTACATCTGCTTTAGTTGGATCCGTTATATCGTCACAGCTGGTCTTTATGAAATAATCGTATACAGCACC
>USSH01000004.1 GCA_900557435.1 uncultured Coprococcus sp.
GGGACGGAGGTACCTGTCCCCTCCGTCCCCACTGCCGGCTTTATCAGTACTCCTGCCACAGCTTCATCTTTTTGGCGTTGTCTATGAGGTCAATGCAGCTTCCATCTATTGCGTTTATGCAAATAATCTGAGAAATCTCCCCCGATGTATCTCCGCCGCGTAGTTCCTCGCTCTCTGTAAATACCCATGCCGGGATATAACACATCTTGCCGGATTCGTCCACAGATGACACATATCTGAGTGCCACATTATTGAAATCTATCTTGCCATACCTTGTCTGGTATTTCTTGTAATATGCTGCAATGCTCTCATTTGCCTTGGATATCATGTCGTCCCAGCTCAAAATGTCCACGTCCTCTTCTTTATATGAAGATGAATCAGTATATAATGACGAATACATGAATATGATTCCGTCGTCATTTATGCTTATGTGTGCCGAGTCCGATACATCGTACAAATTACCGTTCTGATTCTGCAGGTTATCCACATTGTAGAGCTCTCCTGTTCTGACTGGAACTCCACTGATGGTTCGGCTCATTGTCACATAATATCCATCGACCTTGCTCTGCTTCACCTCTCCGTTATCATCCGACCACACCCTTACAAGCGGCTCTATCTTAGTACATTCCATGCCGTCTATTCCTACATTTGAAAGGAAATTCATCGCCTGTGAGATGGCATCACTCTCCGTAAGCTTACATTCATTTAGCTCATTTGACATATCCACATCTGTCGCGTCACTCGCCCCAATCACATATGTATACTTAGCACCGCTTACACCATCCAGGAGTTTATTCTCCTCTTCCTCTGACATTCCAAATGAGAAATACATTCCAGCATCCACACTATCACTGCCGCCGTACTCTGAGATAGATATTGTATAATCCTTGTTCCCATACTTTCCTGTATATGAAGCATACGGATCATCATAGTTCTCAAGCAAAGGCAAGCTTTCAGGAGCCTCCGCCATCTGGGTCTTGTACGTCTCTATCTGTGCATCATACCAGGAATCCGAGGTGTCATCCCCCTGAGCTGCTGCCTCCTCTTTGAACTTCTTTGTCATCTCTATCATGTTCTTCAGCTCATCCTTGGTTGATACGCCGTCTTTGCGCAGATATATTCCCTGTGATTTATCCAGCAGTCCCTCAACTATCGCCTGTCTCTGCTTAGCGTCGAATTTTACCGTGGTGTAATACACTCTTTTCAGCTTCTCCGTATCTGGCACATCTATCGACTCTGCCGTGCAGCGGATCTCAGAAAGACCCGATTTGCCAACATCAAATGTTGTATCACATTTGTCCGGCACTCCAAGTGTCTTCGACAGACCGCTCTTACCATTGTCTTCGCTGTATCCGCTGGATGACTCACCATCCAGGGAATAATCCACTTTTTTGTTTCCACAACCAGTCATCTGCATAGCCATCACTCCCGCTAGCACGCATGCTGCTATTCTTGCCATTCGTTTACTTTTACTCATTTCTTATTTTCCTCCTTTTTGAACCCTTTTTGAATTCGCCTTTTTGAATTGAAAACAAACCTAACTCTCGAACTTTTATCATTCTCTATGTGGTTTTATGATGCTGCACATTTTTTATTTTTTTCTGCTGTCAATTTATGCCCTGCATCCTACATAAGTCACATATATAAGACATTTCACATGACGTAAATACAACAAACTATTTTGAAATTATTTTTCCGGACTCATAACCACTCCACGTGCCAAGAGCCTTTGCTGTCTCCGCAATGTCAATATATTTGCCATCTAACGCATTTATGTACACCACCTGCGATATGTGCTCATTTGCCATCCCTGCATCTAGAACATCGCCGCCTTCTGTCTGTGTAAATACCCACGCCGGCACGTACTGCATGTCTCTGGCAGAATCCACCTCTGGCACATACATCAGCTCCACATTGTTAAACTCAACTTCAGAATATGCGGTGGGGTATCGCCTGTAATATTCAGCTATGCTCTCATCCGCAGCCGACATCATCTCATCCCAGCTCAAAAGATCAGCCTTCTTTCTGACATAGGAATTCGTATCTGTACACAGTCTGGCTCTGGCATAGAACACACCATCATCATCGATAAACACGGTCATCTTATCGCCCTCCTGCATGACATATCCTTTCTCAGTATTCAGATTGTCCACAGTCGTAAGGTCCTTATAGATCACATCTATTCCGCCTATCTGGCAGCCAAATTCGATTGCATATCCGTTTTTTTCCATGGCTACAGTGTCAAATGCGCTGTTCTGCCATCTCCGTATCACAGGTTCACAGCTCTGGCTTGCAAGTCCCGACAGACCAAGCTTTGACAGAAAAACCATCGCCTCACTCTCGGCCGCATTCTCCGTCATTGTACATATATTCTTCAGGTCTGCCACATCTGCCCCGGCAGAACTCTCAGGAATCGTCTCCACATACACCGAGTCATCAACTCTGGACAACTCATTCTTCTCCTGATCCCCCGCCTGACTGAACATGATGCTTATTCCACGGGATGTGCTATCGTCATCATTTGCGGATACCCACAAGCTGTATTTCTCTCCATCTGCCATGCCTGTGTATATCATGTTCGCTCCATAATCGGACACCGGAGTGTATGCATCAGGGGCTTCTTTCTGCCTTGCCTGCATTTCCCTGATATCACCGGCATACATCTCAGCTGCCTCTGCCTGTCCATCTTCCAAAGCCTGCTTCCGATATATCTCAGCCATATCTATGTCACTCTGTATCTCATCCTTCGTCATGTACTCGTCGCCATCATTCCGGCAATATATGCCAGATGACTTGTCAAATACCCCCTCAACCATCTTCTGTATTTCCTCAGCTTCAATCTTAAGATTGTCATAATCCACGACGTATGCTGCGTCAGTGTCCGGCACCACTATGTTTTCAGTGGATAGTTTTATTTCTCTCAGCTTTGACTTTCCGGTGTCAAATCCGACATTACAAGCACCGGGAACACCAAGTCTCACAGACAGGAGCGCTCCGTCATCTCCCTCCTGTATGGAGTCGCCATATATATATGTTGTCCTCTCCTCCTCGGCAAATGCATCGCCTTTTTTATCACCACATCCGCCAAGGCAGACACAGATAAGTGTTCCCAAAACTGCAATGGACACCACTATTGTCTCTGACCTCTTTCTCATATCCCAACGCCCCTTTCAGATCTTCTGTCAAATACACTGCAGTAAACCCACACACTCTGTATGCGTCGTCCCGTTCTTGTATCAATTCTATTGGAAACACGTATTAAGAAACAACCGGCTGATTCCTTAAGACTTTATTAAAGTCTATTATCAAGAGAATACTCAGCATAATTCTTATCCCGCAGAGCATTAGCCTTAAACAGCACAAAAAGCTCCGTGCAGCAAATTCACTGCACGGAGCTTTTTGTGTACATCATATATTCTTGTCACTATATCAATACCAGTATAAGCACAATTCCGATCAAAGTAAGAATAATCCCCGAAAGAAAAGCAACCTTGAACCACTGCTCTTCCCCTGTTATATGTCTGAACGTATCATCCTCCCCCTCAATGAAGCTGAGGGCTGTCAACGTCAGAAGTCCCAGTCCGGTAAACACAGCCGCAAGTGCCGGTATCTTTATTGCAGGTATGACCCAGAGAATAAAGTACACCACATCACAGCCTAAAAATATAAATAACTTTTTTCCATATTTATCTAACATTTTCCTGACTCCTTTTATCTGTTTTTTTAGAAAGCTTCTTGATTATATCATCACACCCACACACTGCACTTATGCCAACTGCAATACCGAGAACAAACATCATCGTGTCATTTCCCCAGCTTCTGGCTGCCACCCAGTCAGAATCAAACGCAGAACTTAATGTATAATATAGCGGTGCGCCCGGAAGAAGCGGTATGAGTCCAACGATCAGATATTGATTCGCCGGAGCCTTCATAACCCTGGCTGCCACCTCCGCAAATATCGCCGCCCACAGACTGGCAGCAAGTGACGGTACGAATACATCATCTATGACATTTCGGACAAGAATATACACGATCCATGTGCACATACCATTTACCGCTGCAGGTATCACGTTACGCTTTCCAAGATTAAACATAAGCGCAAATCCAAGAGACCCAAGCAGCGCCGTTACTATCTGTACTATGACCTGCTGCAATCTACACACCTCCCACAACGTACACCGCCAAGGCAAATCCACACGCAATCGCTGCCGCCCAGAGCACCGACTCCACCAGTCTCAGGCTGCCCGTTATAGTATCGCCAACGAACATATCCTTAACTGCATTTGTGAGGGCAAGTCCCGGAATCAGCAGCATGATGTCACCTATCATAACCTTGTCCCCGTGTATCGGGAAAATGTGCCCCGCCACTCCGATGAGCACTCCCGTGACAAATGAACACACAAAATTAAAAAGAATATTATTCGTACACACAAGAGCAAAATACACCTGCATCAGCCATATAGCCAATGCGAAAACCGCTGCAAATACTCCGTCAAGGATATCTCCACCGAAGAATACCGCCAGCGTTCCAGCTGCCAGCACACTTCCGAGGCAGACTCTGATTCTTGGGGCAGAGCTGTGCTCTATGTCCTCAATACGAATCTTCAGCTTGTCCGTGTCAATCTTTTCCCTGCAATACTCCCTGCTGAGAGCGTTTATACGCTCCAGTTTCCAGAAATCTGTCTTTGTTCCATCCCTAGTTCCTCTGGTCATGGAGCACACTGTTCCATCCGGCATGTTCATAGTGCACACGAGTGTTGAGGTTATGGCAAACACATCCATGCGCTCTGCGCCATATGCCTTTCCCATTCTTCGAAGGGTATCCTCCACTCTCTTAACCTCGGATCCATTTCTGATCATCATAGCGCCAATATCCATGAACAAGCTGAGCGTATTCACATCTTCATTATCGCATTGGCACCTGCTCAAAGTACTGATGTCTTCTCTCATCTACTATTCTCTCCAGTTCCTGTGGATTTTTGTTATATAGGCTATTCACTTCATCATTATATCCCAATATTATATACGGAACCATCTTTTCTATGTATGCAATGACATCATCGCACATCTTCTCATTCTTCATCGGCAGAGCCATTCCGCTTCCATCATTCAGCTTCACTTCTATCTGATATGATTTCCCGGCCTTGATTCCGTAAAATCTGTTCTGGGTAATGATCTTAAATACCCACATCAGTTCCCTTGTCTCTGCAAAGTTTACTGTGTCACCCTTTATATACAGAAAGAACTCATTGTTCAGTCTGAGTCCACATACAGCAGTACCTGCCTTGTAGAACTGCTCTATCCGCTCCATCTCATATTCTGGATTTGGCTTCTTCTTACAATAGTCAAGAACATCTCTTATATTACTCTGCCTTACCGCCAGCGAGATGAACCACACCGCGAATCCCCAGAAAAGCGCTGCTCCCAGTCCAATCCACACCTGGCCTTCATCTATGCCCATCGCGACTCCAAATATAACCGCACCTATCACGCCAAATATAACCGCACCTATACTGCAGCTTATCCTGTATCTTACTCCAAGCTTCTTTATCATATGTTTGACCCCTTTTACCCTTTATTCAAATATTTATATTTCTCCCAGCCTGTGCTTTAACAGCCCTGCTGCCATCTCAATCATACTCAACCTCGATCAGACATAGTCCATGTGGCGGAGCCGTAGGCCCTGCAAGCTGCCTGTCCATCCCCGCTATGATCTCCGGCATATGCTCCGCATCCATATGTCCACATCCTATCTCAATCAAAGTTCCGGTAAGTATCCTCACCATATTCTGCAGGAATCCATTTCCATGGAACCTCATGCGGATGTAGTCTCCCTCCTTGACTATCTCCACATCATATATGATCCTCACCGTTGACTTCTTCATTTTATTGTTGCCACAGAAAGATCTGAAATCATGCTTTCCGACAAGATACGACGCAGCCTTTTTCATCGCATCCACATCAAGCGCACTTCCCTGAGGTACACACCACACATAATTCCTGTCAAACACAGGTTTCTCAGATCCTACATACAGTGTGTATTCGTAGATTTTGCCGGTCGCATTCAGCCTTGCATGGAACCTGTCCCCGGCCACCGTCACATCAAGTGCACATATATCCGCAGGCAGATATCGGTTCAGATAATTCTTTATCTCATCCGGTTTCCTGTCGGTATTCAGCCTTCCGCTTGCGACCATGGCTCTGGCATGGACACCCGCATCAGTCCTGCCTGCGCCATGGATATCCACCTTTGCTAGTGTTTTCGTATCTCGGATATCTGCGGACATATTCTCCCTATATACACCCGCTGTCTTACCGTTATCTCCATCCACCATTTTCGACAGCACCGCCTCTATACGGCCTTCAACTGTATCCGCATTTGTCTTGCTCTCCCAGCCGTGATAGCGGGTGCCATCGTAGCTGAAAGTAAATCTGTAATTTGTCAAATGTATATCCTCCCCAAACGCTTTGGCCGCTCAGATCACAGCAGCAGTGTTGAATCACTCCTGCTCCAGCTTTACCTGCTCACCTGTGTCTGCCTCAAATTCCTCTAGCTGCTTAAGCCAATATTCCTTATCTTTATCTGTTATCTGTCTTATGACTTTACATGGATTTCCAGCAGCTATCACACCATCTGGAATATCCTTTGTGACAACCGACCCTGAGCCTATGACAACATTTGAACCTATGGTCACACCCGGATTGATGACCGTATTGCCACCGATCCATACATTATCGCCTATTGTAACCGGCTTGCCAAGCTCCACACCGGCATTCCTGATCATCGCATCTATCGGATGACATGCACAGTATATATTGACCCTTGGTCCCAGAAATGCATGATCTCCAATGATTACGTCACACTGATCCAGAACTATCAGCCCTGTATTTGCATAGAAATAATCTCCCACATGTATATTGATTCCATAGTCACAATAAAAAGGTGGCTCTATGTAACACTCCTTTCCCATGTGTGCAAATAATTTTCCAAGATACTCACCGGTTCTTGTCATAGTCTCAGACCTCGGAGCGCTGTTGAACTTATCTACCAGATCCTTCGCCTTACCCTCCGGATCCCAGTCCACACATCTGTATAATTTACCTGCTTTCATTCTGCCAAGCATTTTCTCTACTCTATCCATAGAATTTTCTCCTCGTATTTATAATGTTTGCTCATCATGTTTATAACTGACTAAAAGATACCATTGTTTATGTCTGTAATCAACCGCAAATATAAGCAAGCTGAAACGAAGGAAGATTAGTGTGATTCATAACCAGCCATTTTCAGGCGATATAAAAAGGCCATGATATTATGTGTGCAATCGATAATGCAGACTGCCTCTCTTTACTGCTTCCTGCCGAGGTGGCGACCGCAGCGCCCTTATTGCGGTCAGAGCCGAGTGCATATGGAAGCAAAGTAAAGTGAGGCTAGGCAAATGTGATTGCACGCATATATCATGGCCTTATACGCTTGAAAATGGCGTCTGTCCTCAATACACATAAAAGTACATGCCAAACCAATGCAGCGCAGCCCCCAGCATCACAAAGATATGCCAGATAAAGTGCGCCCCCTTGGTGTCTTTCACAAATGGTATCATGCCGAGCGTATAGACAACACCACCGCCCACGATCCATCCCAAAAGCGGCTTGTCATTTCTGAACCAGCCCGGAATGAACATGATGGCGCTCCATCCGATGACGAAGTACAGCGTATAGTGTATCGGTCTGAACCTGCCCGGGCCGAACACACATATGATGGTGATCCCCGCTATGATGAGTGCCCACTGCACACAGAACAACACTATTCCAAGCACATTTCCCCAGTACACAAGGTACAGCGGAGCAAATGTTCCGCCTATAAGCAGATATATCGAGGAATAGTCAAATCTTCTCCAGAGCCGCTTGACTGCCAGACCGGATTTGTATGAGTGATACAGGCAGCTCATGAGAAACATCAGTATCAGTGATATTCCATAAAAACACGATGCCATCACTTTGAGTCCTGTGTCTGACTTCAGGAGAAGAAGGACAAAGCCGGCTATGGCAAGTCCTGCTCCTATTCCGTGGGTGACAGCATTTCCCACTTCCTCAAGAACGGTAAGCTTTGGCGGCTCATTAAGTTCTCTGTAGTGCTGCCTTTTTGCTCTTTTTACCTCTTTCTTCTCTTCTTTTCTTTTCTCTTTGTCCAGCTCAGCTTTCTGCTGAGTGCTCATATCTGATTCCGAGTTCTTTATTTCTGCCATATTTAATCCTGAAACTTCTTTCTATAATTCTATCTATAATTTATTCTGCTATCTATAATCTGCACTGTCTTACAACCGCAGTTTCCTGCCCCGTGCATTGTGAAGCTCTGAATCTATCATCACTGTAAGCCACTAAAGTGCCTCAAACACCTGCACCCCGCGCTTCTTCAGCCATATTCTGAACAAACCGGCAATGACAGCTGTCACCACTGCACTTATTATAAGATATGGTGTCAACCCGGTTATATTTCCAAGTAATATATATCCCACTACAAGTACTATAATATACACAAAATTAGATAAAAGAGCAACAAGTACTCCCATGCTCTGTTTCACCACCGCTGTCTCCGATGTCCAGTCAAGCTTTGGCATCTTGAGATTTACCGCGAGCCCGATATAGGCAGTCAGGCACACATAAAGGCATGGTATCAAAAGCATCATCACCCCATTTGTCAGGGAAGGCTTCACCACAGTCATCAAAGCCGCATCGAGCACCATCGCCGGAACCATCGTGAGTATAACATGCATTCTTATTTTGGATCTGAGTATCTGCCATGATGTGACTGGAAGTGATCTCACTATCCACAGCGTCTTTCCCTCAAGGGATACGGACGGTGCGGTCAGATCATTCATGGAGGCTGCCGCGCACACCGCTATACATGCCCCAAATACGAGTATACCATCCGGAAGTCCTGGCATTTTCGAGATCATATCCGTTACAGAATGACCCTTCACAAGACATGCAACCGCCAGAATGAGCATGAGCAACGTTCCAAGTGAACAGTTCAGCATATACACCGCCGATGATGCCAATCTTCTAAACTCTCTGATAAGCAAAGCCATCTCCTGATTCTTTGCCCTGTTTCGTTTTGCCACAAGTTTCTTTGCCGCATGACCTGTCTTTGTCGTAACTATACCGATAAAACTTCGTTCCAGAACTATCCACACAGCCAGTGATACCACCAGCGTTCCGACTACGGTAAGTGCAAGCTGCATTATGTTACCCGTGGCTGCGCATCCTATGGAATAAAGAGGATACGCAGCCCCCTTTATCTTTGCGCTGTACGTTTCACTATTTGCCAGAATCTTTGACAGCATCTTATTTGCATTCATGTACACTGCGTAGTAGCCCACTATAAATGCCAGTGAGAGTATAACCGTGACATAGCTCTTATTCTTCGTCTTATTGCCTATCTTGCCCACTACCCAGCCAAGTATGCACGAAAGTACCAGAACGACAAATGTCAGGAGGAGCATCACTATGACCGCTGAAATCACAGCACCTATCCCCGGATGCGCCACTATCCCATACACTATTATTCCCGGAACCATGGCTGTTGCCGCAAATATCGCGCCCATGACATACACGCCTGCCAGTCTGGAAAACAGTATAGCTCTGACCGGTATTGGAAGTGATAACATCAGATCATTGTCCCTCGCCTGATAAAGGCTTGCATATGTATTGAACACGCTTCCAAATATACCTATGGCAAGAGACATCATAGCCATCATGGCCATATACATCCAGTCTAATCCCACGGCGCAGAGCTGAGCACACATCGAGTATGCCACGCTGCCGAACATGCTGCCCATGCAGCCGAGTATGAGCACGATATATATGACTATTCCACATACCGCAGCGCCTTTGGATTTAGATTTTCCAGTTTTCCGGTCAACAAAAAATCCACTGAAAAGCTGCTTGAGCTGTTTTTTCATCAGTATCTTTATCATGACTCGCCCTCCAGCTCGAGGAACACAGACTCCAGAGATTCGTCACCCTTAACCTGCTCCATTATGCCGGCCTTTATAAGCCGTCCGCCTTTGATGATCGCCACTTTATCGCACAGCTTCTCAGCGACTTCCAATACATGTGTGGAGAAGAATATCGCCCCTCCGTCATCACACATTTTCCTCATCATCTGCTTGAGTATATGGGAAGCCTTTGGATCAAGTCCGACAAATGGCTCATCCATGATGACAAGTTTCGGCTCATGTATCCATGCCGATATGATGGCCAGTTTCTGTTTCATGCCATGAGAATACTCGGATACCAGCTGTCCGAGGTTATCTTTTATCTCAAGTGCATCCGCATATTTGTCTATAAGCTCGTCCCTGACTTCCTCCGGCACGCCAAATATATCTGCTATAAAATTCAAATATCCAATTCCGGTCATGAAATCATACATATCCGGATTGTCTGGGATATATGCAATCTGTTTCTTACATTCCAGCGGTTTTTCCTTTATGGACACGCCATCTATAAGGATATCTCCCTCCTCAAAATTCAGGATTCCTGTACACGCCTTTATAGTGGTTGTCTTACCTGCTCCGTTGTGTCCGATGAAACCATATATCTCCCCCGGCATTATGTGCAGGCTCAGGTTATCTACCGCCAGTTTATCCCCGTATCTCTTTGTGAGATTCTTTATTTGCAGCATATTATTTCCTCCTTTTTCAAAACAGGGGACTGAGGTACCTGACCCCTCCGTCCCCATAGATTATCACGCTCTATGCTTCTTTCGCTTCATCCTGCCCCTGAACTCATCAAGTGCCGCGCGGCCCGGTCCCGTCATAGGTTTGATCCACCGTCCTTTTAACAAGTACGGTGTCAGTATGACAAATCTCAGAAGTTCATCCGTGTAAACAAATGAGAATACTGCGAGGAATGGCAGCTTGAGCACCATTCCTGCTATCCATGTGGCAGGCACGGAGAACAGCATAAGTCCGCCGATCTCCATAACTGTTCCAACGATGGCCTCACCGCCTGCACGGAAGCACTCGTTCTGTATATAGCAGCAGGTTCTGACTGCGCCAAAGAACAGATATATGATAAGCATGTACTTCGTGTACATCATAGCCTCGGCTCCGAGTCCGAACAATCCGAACAGCGGATTATGCAGCAAGGTCATGATGAGCACTATTGTAAATGTGATGGCAGGACACACAAGTGCCGCCCTCTTGGCATATGAGAGGCCTCTGTCCAGATTACCCGCGCCAACTTCATTTCCCACTGCAACGCTTGACGCATTTGCCAGGCCTCCAAAGAACGCATATACAAATCCCTCGCACACACGGAACGCCGCCATGGCTGCTATGGCCGAATCGCTCTGATGTCCCATGACGACATTGATTATCATCTGTCCCACACCGTAGAGTATTTCGTTACACACGATTGGGAATGCCTTTGACGCATAGGACTTCACAAATCCCATATCAATATCAAATGCTTTTCGCGCACTGAACTTTATCTCATGCCTGCTCTTTGCAAGATAGAGAATGAGCAGCGCTATGTTCACGATACCAGACACCAGTGTACCTATAGCCGCACCGGCAACTCCCATCTTTGGCGCACCAAATCTACCATAGATCAGCACAAAATTGATACAGAAATTGAGTAAAAGTGAGATGACCGAACACACCAGTGGCACCTTCACCCTCTCCGTTGACTTTAAAAGTGCCGTGATGATTGCGGCAAATACCTGAAGCGGATACGACCATCCAACTATTCTCATATACGGTTTTGCGAGCTCTATGATAGCCTGCTTGTCCGTATATATTCCTAATATCCATCCTGGAGCAGCGATGGTGACCACCGCAAATATTATGCCAAATATTCCCGCACATATGATTGCCAGGCCAAAAGCCTTGTTCATTCCCTCCGGATCCTTGGCTCCCCAGTACTGTGACATGAACAGAAGGGAGCAGCTGACAAATCCCCAATATGTTGAAAACAAAAGTGATCCTATCTGTGCACACACACCGACCGCCGCAACGGCTATCTCTCCCTCACTTCCGATCATGATCGTGTCGACCATACTCGCAGTGGTCGCCAGCAGATTCTGCATCGCAATAGGCACGGCAAGCACTGCCAGCATTCTGGCAAATTCCTTCCATGTCACCTTTTTATTATTCTTTACAAAGCCCGTAGTAGCACTTCCCATATCATTACCTCTTATTTACTAGTATACCATTATCCATATTTTTGATGCGTTCGACTATTGTACTCCTGTGGTTTTATATTTTCAATGGTTTTCTACCTATATTATAAGAGTTTTCCAACTACCGCCGAATGGGGACAGGTACCTCCGTCCCCCAAGGGGCCATTTTTTGCCGTTTTTTCGTGAAACAGGCAAATGGGGACAGGTACCTCCGTCCCCATAAGGGCCATTTTTTGCCGTTTTTTCGTGAAATCGGCAAATGGGGTCAGGCACCTCCGTCCCCCACCTCCGTCCCCGCAAGGCAGCTCCGTCCCCGAAAAAAGGCATGTGACAAATGCCACATGCCTTGATAAGCCATCCTGACAAACCCCATTGCTCATCATTACAGCTTATTTTGCTAAATTATCTGATCAAACTATTTTATAGTGTTATATCTTTTAGATTTCTACAGGGCGTTTCTGTATATCTGTACTATATCAGCCCTTGTAAGCGGAACGTAACATCCCTGGCAGAACCCATACGCGCTGTCTGCCATAGCTTCAAAATGCTCATCACCTATTCCAAGCTCCGCAAGCGTCGCCGGCATTCCAAGGCTTTCAAAGAAATCCCTCGTACGTTTTATAGCAAGCTTTGCCGCTTCCATGTCACTGCAGCCATCAGAGATGTTCCACACAGCTTTTCCATACTCTGCAAGCTTTGGAGCCGTATTCTCACTCAGTATATATTCCATCCATACCGGCGTAAGTATCGCCAGGCCAACTCCGTGGGTGATGTCATAATATGCAGATAGCTCATGCTCTATCGGGTGAACACACCATTTGACTTTTGCACCAAGAGTGAGCAGACCGTTTAGGGCAAGACTGCTACACCACATAAGATTTGCCCTGGCATCATAATCATCCGGTTTTTCCATGGCAATCGGGGCATTCTTCACTACAGTTTTCAGTATTGCAAGGCACATTTGCGCCTGAATGTCCGCTCCCGGCGTATTGGTAAAATAACTTTCAAATACGTGGCTCATGATGTCCACAGATCCGGCAGCAGTCTGGGGTCCAGGAACACTGTATGTATATTCAGGATCAAGCACCGCCATTCGCGGCTTTAGCGCATTGTTCGCAATATCCAGCTTCTGATTTGTCTCCGGATTGGATATGACTGTTGAGTTGTCCATCTCTGAACCCGTGGCTGCCAGAGTCAGAACCACATATATCGGAAGCGCCTTGGTTATAAGTGAACTGTCCACCATGAGTTCCCACGGATCGCCTTCGTAGCAGGCACCGGCTGCCACGAGCTTTGCACAATCTATAGAACTTCCGCCACCAACAGCAAGTATCATATCTATGCTGTGCGCCTTACACAGTGACACTCCGTCTCTCACAAGTCCAATCTTCGGATTTGGTGCGACGCCAGGCAGTTCATATACGGAGATTCCGCACTCCGCAAGCATTTTCACCGCTGCATCATATATTCCGTTTTTCTTTACGCTCCCGCCGCCGTATACCATGAGTACTGATCTTCCCGCGTCTGCCAACTCCACAAGGTGCGAAATCTGTCCGGCTCCGAAATATATTTTGGTCGGGATGTCAAATGTAAAATTATTCATAAATGCCAGTCTCCCCTCTAACAAAATGTTGTTGGTGCATTTGTAATCCATGTTCGGATGTAAAATTATCCATAGACACCAGCCCCCTCTCTAACCCACTGCATATGTCTTGTAGAACAACATAGGCGCCATGCCGAAATGGTTCTCAAAATCATGTATCATATGAGCCTGATCTGTGTAGTCAAGTCCACATGCAATGCCGGAATAATCAGGCAGCCTGCCACTCTTTTTACACATACACAGATAACCGCCCACTCTCTGCGCCCGCATTATATTTGCAAATTTTGAGATCGTGTACCCCGTATACATGCGGAACACCTTATTCAGATATCTGGACGAATACCCACTCGCCTGCTCAAGCTCCGCCAAGCTGTATTTCTTCTTATCGCTGATCATCACATCCAGCAGCCACCTGGCAAGATCCCACTGTGTGTTGCTCAGCTGCTCACCGTCCGCAGCCTGAAATCTGCCCATGCATCGGAGGACCTCACGGCACTGCGTCTCAAATGTCTCGTGGCCACATATAGCCTCTATGAGCGAATCATACACATCTCCAGACTCAAGCTCCAGTATGGAACCTCGTATATCCGTTATGCTCTCCCCAACCGCCAGCGGAGAGTAACCAGGCAGAAATCGTATTCCGAAATATCTGCATCCTTCATGCAGATCCAGACTGTCAAGGTCATCATGCGGACCCACCAGCTCTATTCCAAGGTCTGTCCTGTTCTTGTCATAATGTATCATGATATCCGCGCAGGCATCTCCCGCAACCGTATATCCATGCCTGCTGTTTGTAAATGTGTACAGAGACGATATTCCAAGCTCCAGACATTTGTCATCCCGCATGACCTGCATGGAATCCTCGAAATTGTATGTCTGTATAGTGTTCACCGTTCTCGCCGTATCAAGTCTTGTCATCATCCCTGTCACCTCCATGAATAATACTGGTGAGCATACGCATAAGCTCCATGAACTGGTATATCTCCTGTTTCACAGGCATGATCACCTGCATCACCGGCGGCATGAGTATCCACGTGGCTGAACCCACCATGCTCCTCACGCTTATGAGCCATCTGCCATAATCCATCTGATACCTGATGCTCACTCCCAGCAGACCAAGCTGCTGTATCTTGCCAATCACGATGGGTGCATTAAGCAGTTCAAGTATCTGCCGTTCCCGCATATCAGGCTGTCTGTCGGCACATGCACTCTCAAATTTCATGGATCTTGTCCTTACCATACCATCCAGTTTGAGTTCAAAACTGTAATACCGTTTCTCATTTGCCCTGACAACAGACTGTATGAGCAGGTTGTATGATATTGCCGCAAATCTGTTCTCCACATCATACACAAGCATCACATCCTCAAGTGGTGCAAGACCATTTATGTGAAGTTTCCTGTACAGCATATCGCCATCTAACACCTCACAGTTATCAGGCAGCACCTGACAGAACATATCAGCCACGGCTTCAAGCTTCCTGTCAGCCTTTTTATTCATCTTAATCCTTGTCGCCTCTATTCTTCTGCCGTCGATGTCCAGAAGCTGAAACTCTCTCTCCGAACTCTTTAGTGCCATGCTCATAACTCATCATCCTTTCCACTTTAGCCAAATGATATGACGCCGTAACATTTCACGCTGCTAAAAATCTAATTTTCTATGAAGCTGAGACTGCTACCCTGGTGTTCAGCCACTCCTCGACCTCCTCGTCCCAGCCCTCAAGGTACTCTGAACGCTCTCTGATATCCTTGGCCAGATTCTCCAGCGGCTCAGGCTTAAACATCGGTATCTTCTTGATCTTCATCCATACGAAACAGTAAACTGCAACCGCAACCATGCAGATGACTGCAGCCACCAAATAATCCTTGAGTGTGTAGATAGCATATATTACGCCCAATATACCTATCGGTAATACAACCTTTGCAAATGGTGCCTTCCAAAGTCTTGGATAATCCGGATACTTTTTTCTGAGTATAAGCACATCGATCATCGCTATGGCATATGATATGGTCCATGTGATACATGCAACGCTTATCAGTGATGACACCACATCTGCATTTGCTCCATTTACTGCTATGTATATGATCGTTACCATCATCATGATTCCTGTGAACATTACGCCAAATACAGGAGTTCTAGTCTTTGGATTGATATATCCGAAGAACTTAGGTACCTGATTGGACCTCGACATTCCGTAGAGCATTCTAGGAAGTGCCGCACAGTAGGAATTGGCCGTTGTAAACGATGCCAGGATCGTGAGCAGTGTCATGATGATGAATCCTGCATTTCCAAGCATTCCCTTGGCAGCCTCGACATGAGGTATCGCCGATGATGTGAGCACATCAAGCGACGTATATCTGACGGATGCCGCGGAGAATATGACATCGATCACGTAGATGGATATGAGTCCAAGTATGAGTGCATAAGGTATATTCTTGTATGGTTTCTTATTCTCCTCCGCCATAGGACAGGCAAATTCAAATCCTATGAAGAACCAGATGGCTGTACCTACGGAGCCAAGAACTGTTCCCCAGCCGCCCTCCGGCAGAAATCCCAGATCGGTATTTACCGGTTTTGCGCCAAATGCCTCGCCGACGTGGAAGAAGCCGAGCAGTGACAGCAGCGCGAACATTACCATCATCGCCACCGTGATGAACGCCTCAGACTTTCCATAGAAATCAACACCAAATATATTTATCAGTACAACTAGCACGGCAAGTCCCACTGTTACCACCATGGACGGAACACCGCAGAGCTGGTTCATGGACTCACCTCCCATTACAAGCTGTGTTCCACCATCACAGGTGATGAGTACCAGATATCCGCTGAGCAATGCAAATGCACCCATGAATCTTCCCATGGCAGGGACCGTATAATCAGATATCATTCCACCGCCTGGCAGCATGGATGTGAGCTCACCATATGCAAATGCCGCCGCCATCATAGGTATGAGTGCTATAAGTGCTGTTATGCATGTGGCATATCCCGTCATTCCTCCTACGTTGCCAACTGAAAACATGGCACTGCCTGAAACTACCAGACCTACCGCTGCACCATATGCTGCGGCAAAACCTAAAGTTCTTTTAAGCTTTTTTCCATTTCCCATATTGATCCTCCTTTTCTGTTAAGCGTCCAACTATGGGAAACTCGCTCCGCAAGTTTCTCAAGTTATCACGCAGTCTCCAAAATCTCGTCTCTCCGCATAAATAAACAAAAGACGCCAACACACTTACTGTGTATCCGGCGCCTTTGCCTGTTATTGATATTTTTCTGATATTTTCCTGATATTTGTCAGTGCTTTGCTTTTCGAATTATGCCATATAAGGCACATCCCACAGATTGAGACTCACTCCAAGTCCCATCATCTTCGCATTTTCATATATGACCTTACCCCAGGCAACGTCCTCTACCGGCATGCCGCCCACCGAGTAAACTACGATCTCGTCATCGCTGGTCCTCTTCGGCTTCTTGCCCATCAGGATGTCTCCCATGTCGCTTATCTGATCTTCTGTGATCATACCATCGTGGATCATATCAGTGAATTTGCATCCAACTATATCTATAGGGCCAAATGTCGGATACGGATATTCCTCTGCCCATGCGTGGTAAAGTCCCATGCTGTCCACCACAAGTCTGGCTCTCTTTGCCAGAAATTCATCCTCAAAATCAATTGCTGACGGGGCAACAATGAATGCGCCCTTCTTTATCCACTCTTCCTTTACCAGTGCATATTTTGTCGGATCCTGACCTGTGGATGCGCCAAATGACATGACATCCGTGTCCCTCACCATCTCCTCCAGGGTATCGCACACCTTGATGGTCGTGAACTGTGGATATTTCTCCTTCACATATGCAACGAAGCTGTCTATGGATTTCTGTCCACGCCCCTTGATCTTCACTGTGTCAAGCTCCGGGCATGTTGCCACAAATGCATCCAAGGCGGTCTTGCCCATGACACCCGGGCCAAATATTCCGCAGACCTTTGAGTCCTTTCTCGCCAGATATCTCATTCCAACACCCGGTATAGCTCCTGTTCGGTATGCGCTTATCAGATTTCCCGACATGAGCGCCAGCGGAGCTCCAGTATCTTTGTCGTTGAGCATTACCATGAGTATGGATCTTGGAAGTCCAACATTTTTGTTTGCCATATTTGATCCGTACCACTTCATGCCCGCCATGTCAAACGAACCGCCTATGTATGCCGGCATAGCCATGAATCTTCTGGCTTCTCCCACATCCTTTGGCATGTTCGGGAACGGCGACTCCTTTGGAAATGTAACCATGGTTCCATGTGAACTGTGATTCTCACCACCCATAACAAAGTCTCCGATACTGAGGCATTTCAACACCTCTTCCATCGCATCGATACATTTGGACATGTCCGTAACTCCGGCTTTGATCATGTCCTTCTCACTCAAATAAAGAAAATCTACTTCTGGATATGCCATAACTTTGCCCTCCTTATCATATGCTGTAGCCATTCTTCCTGATATAAAAGAGAGCAGACATAGAAGCCTAACGTCTTAGACTCCTTTGTCTGCTCTCTTTTCTTGTAGCATATAATAATCTCTGTATCGATGTTGTTATTGCAAAAAATGGAACTCTGTACGGTCTTATTCTCACATTATTAACGGCGTGTGTCAACAAATAACCCTTGCAATCTGATTTAACCTTGTTTTATTAAGTCCGCCCCGCTTGAAACTTTCATTAAGCAATGGTGGGAGCAATTGAGCAATTGGGGACAGGTACCTCCGTCCCCAAATGGGGCATTTTTTGCTGTTTTTTCGGAAAACAGGCAAAAGGGGACAGGTACCTCCGTCCCCTTTTTATCGATTTTCCCTGTTTTTTCGCGGAATAAGGCAAATGGGGTCAGGCACCTCCGTCCCCTTTTGATGCATAAATGGTTTTTAACTCCTTGATGAGTGCCTCCATTTCTATCTCTGTCCACTGTTCTCCCAAAGAAAACACTGCGCGACATATCAGGAAACGCATCTCATCATCTGCTCTTAATTCACCTATCTTTATGCTGTCAGACAAACGCTGAAGTATATCCAGGATTTTTATCTTATAGACATCCAGCTCAGAACCTGATTCAGCGCGCCTACAAACTGATTCCCAGTCATAATCTGTAGTTCTGCCACACGGAGAACCGCACGCACTGCAATCAGGCACCAACGTGTACTTGTCCGTATGAACCCTGTCGATCATAGAACTGATCTCATCACTATTAGGCCTTACATAACTGCCATGCATATATAATCCTTCCAAAATTATATTAAAAGTATTCTCTGTCATATGAACTGCACCATCCGTAGCCCTCACAAGCCCTATCAGAGCCCCGATCAGATCACTTCCGGCACCTGATGTAAATATTTTTTTATTTTCCATTATCTATACCTTTCATATCTTTTCAGAACCCCATGGGGGACGGAGGTACCTGTCCCCTTTTTGGCTTTTCACATTTATTTACCCAATTTTCGCTGTTTTGGGGACGGAGGTACCTGTCCCCTCCGTCCCCCTGCGGTGCCGTGAAGAAAATGATAGTCTAAAATTCTTCCGTCTATTGATATAGTTGCAACCTGCCATGGAATGAACTTGCCGCTGTCCTGGAGTGCCTTCTTTGCTGCCATCTCAAGACCTCCACAACATGGAACCTCCATGCGGACTATTGTAACACTTTGTATATCATTTCGTCTGATGATCTCCGTAAGTTTCTCTGAATAATCTACGCTGTCAAGCTTCGGACAGCCGACCAGAGTCACATGTCCCTTTATGAATTTCTCATGGAACGACGCATATGCATAGGCTGTACAGTCCGCCGCTATAAGAAGCTTGGCGCCATCAAAGTATGGCGCATTCACCGGCGCAAGCTTTATCTGCACTGGCCACTGTGAGAGCTGGCTTGGGCGCTCTTGATAAAAGCCACCTGTATGGTGCTCGTTCGCTTTATCAGATGTATTCTGTTCTGCTCCGCCTGATTCATGTCCATATGCACCCATCTGCGCTGCTTTATCTGCCTCATCTGCGTCCGCACCGCCCGAAGCTGCTGCCGGTCTTCTGAATATACTTCTCGCCATAGAACCCGGACAGCCGGAGTGTACCGGTCTCTTCGCCTTTTTGTTCGCAATGACCGCCGCCTCATCGTACGCTGCCGCTTCCCTCTCCACAAATGTTATGGCTCCTGTAGGACATGACGGCAGACAGTCCCCAAGGCCATCACAATAGTCGTCCCTGAGAAGCTTTGCCTTTCCGTTTACCATACCTATGGCACCCTCGTGGCACGCATTTGCACAGGCTCCGCATCCGTTGCACTTGTCCTCATCTATCTGTATAACTCTTCTTATCATATATATTTCCTCCAATCATTTATCAACAGTTCATACGAACCTGAACTCTAATATCCAGCAGATTCTATACTGATCCTGCCTGTTTTCATCGTCATTATATCCAAATGAGACATTTGTGTATGTTGAATTTTCAACATTTAAAATGTTATACTATCCTTATAAAAATGAACAAAACCTTATATTCATGACATGGTTGCTCAGTGCACTTCACAATCCTTATTTGGCAAAATAAAACGCCGCTGAAATCGAGTTGAGATTGAGCTGAAATTGATTTGAGATCATGTACATACACTAATTAATAAAATAAGAGGTATTCACATGAATAAATACGTGGACATATTATTGAAATCCAGCCTCTTCTCCGGAATATCCGCCGAGGACACGGATTCCGTGCTGGACTGTCTGGGAGCAATAGTAAAAAAATATAAAAAGAATGAATGCATCCTCATGGCTGGCAACACAACAGAATACATCGGACTGCTGCTGACTGGCAAAGCGATAGTCATCCAGGAAGATTACTGGGGTGGTCAGAGCGTCATGTCCGCCATCCTGCCGGGGCACACATTTGCTGAATCATACGCCTGTACCCCCGGCTCCGTACTTGACGTCAGCGTATATGCCGAAGCCGCAAGTTCTGTAATGTTCCTGAATGTACAGAAAATGCTCACCACCTGCCCGGCGACGTGTGGCAGGCACAATCAGATGATAAGAAATCTCCTGTGCGATCTCGCCGGCAAAAATCTGAGGCTCGGCGAAAAATCAAAGCACATGAGCCAGAAAACAACGAGGGACAAGCTTCTCTCCTATCTGTCATCTGAGATGCACAGACACGGCAGCAACGAATTCGACATACCATTTTCCAGACAGCAGCTTGCCGACTTTCTGTCGGTGGACCGCAGCGGTCTGTCAACTGAGCTTGGTCGGATGAAGGACGAGGGTATGATCGACTTCCACAAATCTCATTTTATTCTTAAGTCGCCTGCCCAGGGGTGGACTGATGTATAACAATATTGTATTATATATTTATTGACGCGGACACCACGCTAGGCGTTTTAAATGCGTCCGCTGCACTTTAAGGAGGGATTTATATGAAAACTGTAAAACCAATCAAAACAATCAAAGACGGATGGAACAAATTCACTGTTGTTGTAAAGGATAAAGATTACTCAACCAGAGAGGCAGTCCTTTTCGCGATCTGTACATTCCTCACCGGATTCGTGCTCGGAATGCTCTGCTCACCTAGAAAGAACCAGACATTCGGCTCATACAACGGCAACTTCGGCGACAGTGGCTGTGACTGCGACTATGGCGAGGACGATTTTGAGTAGGCTGTGATCCACTTCCTATAGCAGTTTCAAAGTGTCTTCAACACCAAAACAACCACTTGATATACACCATGATATCAAGTGGTTGTTTCATTAGTAATTGTGCTTCCTAAAATTCTGTTTTATTTAAATATTTAGCATATCTATAGCGGCTGCAGCCGTCTCCTCGTCATATCCCTCTTCGGTCAGCTGACTGACTGTTGTGTAGGCATTCACCTTCGCGCATTTAAAAGCCCTAACAAGCAAATTTCTCTCTTCTTCTCTACCTTATAGCCTTATCTTTTTAGCTATCTCCACTCTTTTCATATATGCAAGACCTACCTCTCCATCTTTCTTAATGTCGGTAACTATCTTATGCAGTTCTCTCCTAATTTGGTTTGAGTGTAACAAAATTCCCAGCCAAATCCAACTATGGATTACAATTCTTACAAGGCTCATATCCCTCGGATATAAGCTCATCCCTTGTGGCCGTTCTCTCGGACTTATTGGATTCCTTCATCTGTTTCACACTTTTGCATGACGGCTTATGGAATTTGCCCGTGTTAGTGTTTACTATATATGTATCCTCGTTCGCTGCCTCCATCTGAGCTTCCGATGTATCATCAACCTTTGACTCTATGTTTTGAGTTTCCTCGCTTGTTCCAGCCTCTGCTGCCTGGCCTCCATCTTCACCAGATACATCCGAACTCGTATTTTCTCCCGGCACCACATATCCCGGATCCGCCTCACTACCACCGGTTGCATAGTCAATCAGCACCCCAGGCTGCACATTGTACACATACACGTTAAAGCTAACCCCAGCGCCTTTGTCCTCCACGGACTCAGCCTCCATCTGCACTCCAGAAGCAACAAGGTTATCCCCGTCAAATATCGGCGTGACCCTGTAAAGCACATGGTTTCCGGTGCTCTCCACATAATCAGCCACTTCATTTTCAAATGGAAGCATGCCTGTCACGTTAAGATATCTGGTTCCCGTTATCAGATTCTTCTCATTTGCATTTTCTCCAGCCAGCTGATATCCGATCAAATGACATCGATTGTATAGGTAATTACCATCTATACGATCATTATACTTCACCGTATGCCAGCCCGAAGGCTTGACCATACCTATCGCTCCTCGCTCCTCCGTCGGCATGATCTCTTTACAAATGTTGGCATAAGCAACTCCGCACCTTCCAAGTGAGTCCAGATCACTATAATTCTCAAATGCATCCGTCACCAGCTCATCATCGCCAAATGCCGGCACATTGCCATTTATGTCACAATATGCACTTCCAGAATATGCTGGAATATCAGCAAGCTCCATATTTGAAGCTGTCTTCCCCTCGGTGCTCGCGTCTGCTGCCCCACCAATATCCGAAACTGTCGTATTCTCAGTGGTTTCTAAGCTTTCTGATGAAATATCACTTTGGGTTTCCGTGATCTTCTCTGTTGTCGTAGTCTCCGCAGAGGTTACCTGTTCAGATACAGTAGTTACCTCATCAGAAGCGAGATTACCATTAACCGCCGATTTACTGCCATCTGCAATTCCTGACAGACTGCAGCCTGACAGCACCAACGCAAATACTACCACATATAGCGCAGTATAGAATTTTCTTTTCATTTTACCTTTCTCCTCTTAATTGTAAACATCCCAAATGTGTCTTACCATTATTCTACTCATAATGAACTGTACAACAGTATACTACATTTTTAATCCGTTTTGTCAAAGGGGACAGGTACCTCCGTCCCCTTTTCATCACTTTTTTACCTATTTTCGCCAAATTCCCAAAAGGGGTCAGGTACCTCCGTCCCCATTTGCCCTTTTTTTCGCCTATTTACGTCAAATTTGCCCCAAGGGGTCAGGTACCTCCGTCCCCACTGGTACCTCCGTCCCCATCAGTAAGCTACCTACACCATTCCATTTGCAACTTTGTACTTGTAGAGCATCTCGGCGTGATTCTGTTCCTCGATCTGTATGTCTGCAAGCAGCTTTCTCACTGCACTCTCGCCAAATGCAAATATCTCTCCATTGTACTCGCCTGACACAAGTTTCTCCGTTCCGATACAGTCTGTTGCAAGGAACTTGTCATTCTTCTTATCCTCTGAATCGTCCATCATCTTGTATGTCTGCTTTGGCTCATAATCTTTTCCATTGCTGTCGTTGCAATCACACTGAGGAACCTGTCCATCGAGCACCTGTGTAAGTGAATCATAATGTTTCTGCTCTTCCTTCTGAATAGTCTGGAACAGATTCTTGAGCTCCGGATCCTTCGCCTGCTCAGCATATCGTCCATACTTCTCCACACAAGACTTCTCCTGTGTCTGCAGATCCTGAATAACTGTTTTTTCTTTTTCCTTTAATATCATAGCTATACTCCTTCCGATTAAGATTCCGCCTGAAACTTATGCCAGATTTTTAAAATTTCTTCTAGAACTCCTTTTAAAATTAGAATTTCTGTTGGAATCTCTTTCTGAACCTCTGTGATTTTGATGTATGACATTTACATCTCATAAATATTATTATCCAAAGAAGTCAAACTCTATTCCTATATCTATATTTATCTATAATTTTGCCTGTCACAGATTTCATCATCTACCGATCCACATCAAATCCATCTCTGTCACAGATTACTCATCTACATTTGTTTTTTCTGACCTTCCATCAGTCCTGCCGGC
>USSH01000005.1 GCA_900557435.1 uncultured Coprococcus sp.
TATAAAACTTTACACACTTTACTTGACAAACTCGACAAAGGTGCCGGGGGAAATAAACTTTCATCGTTCATTTGCCCATGGCACCTTAAGTTACCCTATGATTCCATAAAAAACTTAATTTTACTCCATTGAATTCCATATAGGTTAATTTCTATATCTATCAGACACAAATACACTTATTATAACTTACGGCGTATATATTAATTTGCCACATATCTATCTTCCTTTAGCACCATCAATATAATTCCAATTAACTGACAAATTAATGTTAAAATATACAAATAATATCCTACTCCATGAATCAACGCCGCAGTACTATCAATCTTATCTGAGTTTATTGAATTTATAAGCTGAACCAGAGCTATTCCATCAATAATTGGCACAACTCCTAAAAAAATCAAAATATTATTTCTAGCATGTATTGCCTTTACCAACACTACACACATAATTGCACCCACAAGTGTCAATAACAATAGAATAACTCTCTTTGTATCTGCATAATCCAAATAATACCATGTCCAAATAGAGCTAAATTCCTTACTCATAGCCCCCTCTATTCTCGCAAATGGCACAAACATGCTTATTGCCAATCCCAAACAACCTATAATATACAGCAAGCAACCCATTTTCTTATAATTTTTACTCAAACTGATCTCCTCCTTTTATTTCACTAATTCTTTTTAAAAACAAGCTTATAATAGTCATCACTTGTCCCTACTGCCAAAAATACCGTATCAGTATCTGGGGAATATGCAAAATAACTACTTCCATATTGATAGTAATACACATTACTATCTACATTATCATATTTCCATGACCCATTCTCTACCTGCACTTCCGTGCTATGCCAGTCAAAGCAATATGTATGATCACTATTTATTGTTAATGTTGGAACATCTTCTACTCCAGTCATATCGACATCATTCATAGTATATAGCACCCAGTTGCCAATCACATACTCGTCCTCTACGGATAATTGTTCCTGAGTCGTTTCTATTTCACTATTATTTTTCGACGTAGCATTTCCATTTCCACACGCACCAAAAACCATTATCATACAAAAACATAATAAAACTATTCCCATCTTTTTCATAAAATTTCTCCTCGTATCTAATTCAATCCTTATGTTTTCATTTTTTCATACTTATTTCTTGCTTTTCATCTGATAAACAAGCCTTACAATGCCCTTGCTCTCTCGATTCGCATTCTTCATTTGTCAATTTTTCACATCCGTCTTATTGCTTATGTAAATACACTTCCTCATGTGATATTTAGTGCCTGTATACAAAAGCGCTAGGTACGGATAACTCAAATCATTGCCAATCTGTTAGGATACTTCTCTCCATATCATAATTCTTATGAATATTTATTTTTATATATTGGCAATCTTATGTTACAAGGTACAATCAATTATAATCTAGTCAATATCCCCCTTTTCTTTTCCTCATATTCCTCTTGAGTTATCAAATTCATATCCAGTAATTGCTTAAGCTTACTCAAAGTCTCTACGGGATCCGTTTTATCGATTTCTTTATTTTTTTCGTCTCTCACATTTAAAATCTGGTTTGACATATCTCCAAACATTTGTGCAGAAACCATTCCCATTCCTATACCTGCTCCAATTGTTCCTGTGGCACCAGAACCAGAATTATTAGCCATATCGCTCATAATATTTACCGCCTGCTGTCTTTCCCAATTCTGCCCTAAAACGTCCATAACAGTTTTATCACTTTGAGCATTTCGTATTTTATTCAGAGAATTTATCTGAGCCGTATCCAGTGCATCATATTTAGATGTATCTATAGTAATTCCAGCAATTGAAAAATTCACACATGCAAGTCCATACTCTTGTAATTTTCTGTCAATAATAGGCTGAACGAAACTCGATATATCATTCAAATGACTTTCTATGCCAATAAGCTCTGTCTGAATATTGTTTAGGAAATCCGACACAACCGCTTTGATTTTTCCAGCAAACTCATTATCAAAATATAACAATATTTCCTCCTGTGTCAGATAACGTTTTCCAGCACTCACCATACGAATCAACAATTTAGTTGAATCAACGACACGCACCTTATATACACCTCTGACACGCGCTTCAGTTCTTATTCCCCAAATCTTATCTCGTACCTGTATGGGGCTATCTGTCCCCCATTTTATCTCTCTGCTGTCCGCCTTTCTCACAAAAAACACAACGCAATTGAATGAGCTTATTCCTCCAGAAAATGCATTTGTAATTCTGCTTATAAATGGATAATTCTGTGTAGATAACTTATATGTTCCACTTTGAAATACCTGCTGTATTTTTCCATCTTTTATAAACACCGCCTCTTCTCCAGGCATAACAATAAGTGTAGAATTTGTATTAAAATCTTCTTCCGGCTGTCTCCATATAAAGGCACCTGTCGTGTCTGTATTTTTTATTACATCAAGCCAATGCTTTTTCCCACCAACATATGCAGACTCATTTGGATTTTTATTTAACAACGCCATATCTTACACCTCCAAAATCATACAATAATAGCTCAGATTAATTATGACATGTAGTAAATAATTGCCTGAGCCATCATACTTACATCTGTTTCTTTGCTCTTAAAAGCTGACGCATTGCATTTATTGAACGCTGCGCGTTTGCTGAATCACGAATAGATACTTTCAGTGATGTTCCTCCGGCTGTCGTTAATTTAAAACATTCATATTGAACCTGTGTTCCAACATTGTTTTGACCATTGTTTTGACCATTATATCTATTTATAGTTGTTGTTTCAGTCGATGTAGATACAGATACAATATCTTTATAAAAATATACATCAGTATTCTCCGACGTATTCTCCATTATAGTAGAATATGAATATGTATATATATGAACTTCATTGAGAGAGAAGAACAGCTGTACCACTTTATACCTGTCTGATCTCCATATTCCATCTAACCCTCGTTTTACCCTGGTGCAATCCTCAAAACTATATCCATCAAATATTATAGGGGCAATCTCCTTAACCTCTTCAATATCAAGTCCGAGTCTGCTTAATGCTCTCGGTGTCAAATCAGTAAGCACACTCCTAGCTATTGAATCATAATCTTGATCAGTTACAGAAAGCCTCTTTTTTTGGTAGTCATTATAAATAAATCCACCCAAAGCTACTATTGCTGCTAAAGCCACACAAATATAAACCACCCCCATGTCATTACAGTTATATGCAATAAATGCAATTCCTCCCAATGCAATCGCTGCAATTAAACCTGCCATCATGACATCATCTTTAACACCATTAAAATATCGTATTGTTTTTTTAAAATCCATTTTCTTTTACTCCTTCTACCTATACTTCAAGTGTATTTATTACTCCAAGGATCTCAAAAAGTGTTTTTTTATCATTTTGTGAAACTCCACATCTATCTGAATCCCGTAAACAATCTTTGTATGTAGGTTCCGTATTAAGATACTTTCTCTCATAAAAATCATATTTTATATAAGCCAAAAAATAATAATATATTCCCTTTTGCTCTAACATAATCGCGGCATTTATATACTCTTCTATTTTGTTTATATCTGTCCGCTTTGTAAGGAATGCCTTTTTTCCTCCGAGCATACATACAGCAGAATAAAAATATAATTCTGAATCATTTATATCTTCACTCATAGCCTTCTGAAAGCTATCCAAAGCCTTATCATAAAGTCTTAATTTCAAGTAACACATACCAATCGAAAAATTTATATCCTTGTTATCTGGATGTTCTTCCAGACCTTTCGTATATGAATGTATATACTTGTTTAGCTCCTGTACAGGCATTCTTAGAACGTTTTTAAATTCTGTGATTATCACAGGACTATGACACCACTCACAAACTTTCATATCTGAAGAAATCCTTGCGCCACAGCCGGGGCATGTCAAATCAACCACCTCTTTCGCCATTATCATCTACCTCCAGTATTTTTGACGCTGTTTCTATACTCGTATAATACCAAAATGTATATCTTGATAAATTATCAGCCTTACTTTCCAAATCAACTTGATTAAGCTCTAACAATTTCTTAGCACTTATGAATTCAGCACTATTAGTAGCCATTTTTTTCCTACTTTCTTTCCGGCAGACATGCCTTACAAGGCTCATACTCCCCGGATTCGTATTCTTCTCTTGTCATCTTTCGCACATCCGTCTTGTTTCTTATGTACATGCAGCCCTTCACATGATATTTAGTGCCTGTCTGTGTAACATAGAAATTCTCTGTATATGCATCTGTACCACCATTTCTCTCAGCGCACCAGAAACCTGTTACAGTAAGTAACGTGATTACTATCGCCGCAATCACTATTCTCTTAGCACTTCGTTGACGTGGTCTTCGATTCTCAAGAAGATAATGTGCGAACTCATTTGCCTCGTATTCCTGAATGACATCCTCTCCGACTCTGTTTTCACGCTGCATATGATCATGCCATATATGGCCTTCCTCATGCGACAGCACTATCACTCTCTCTTCCTCATTCAACGATTCATTCACGAATACCAGCCTGTACTTATCGCTGTGATATGTGAAACCCTTGCTCCTTCGCACATATTCATCCAGGTCTAGCAATTTTATGAGTTCTCCTACATCCTCCTGCTCATAGCGCCCATTAAACTCCACGATGGTATATCCCTGCATTTCCATAGTCTTCTGCAAAGTTCTCGCATTTATCTCACGGAGCCCGTACTTTTTAATAAATTCTTTTACCTGTTTCCTCTCACCCATCTTTCATGTCCGCCGCCGATTTCGCCTTTATGCTGTTGAGCGCTTTCTGCGTCATGGCGTCCTCCTCCACTGGCTTTGTCAGCTGTCTGCCGTCAAATGCTTTTATAACCGCCTCCCCCGGAATCTTATTACATCTTGCATATTCGACCATGACCACCGTCTCTATGGCATGTATCGCCTGATCGTCCAGGTGATTACGAATATCCTCATTTTCTATAGTGATAAACGAAGACAATGGTCTGCCCATGCCATCTGACTTTGAGCCACTACAAATCCTATCTGGAAATAACCCCTCTTTTCTGAGCATCTCATGGGTTTGTTCATTGTTGTCAAACACAAGCACAAGCGACAAATATACACTCCACGACATCTTCCTGCGTTTTGTTTCCATCGACGAATATGTCTGTCTGGAGATTCCAACTATGCTGCTGAGTTCATCCTGTGACATACCAAGCTTTACGCGAAGCACAGGAAGCTCATCGACAAATCTGGATATAAGGTCTTGTCTGTCACTCTCACTCATCCCCATGGAATCCTTTTCATTTCTCATGCGTTATCTCCTTCTTCAGATTTTCGTAGAGTATTGCACTCCACGAAAAAAGGATTCCACATCGGCATATCAAGGCAAATGCGGAATCCCTAGACGGACTATCTGACGGCGAATAAATTCGACAGCTTATTCATATTTTCTTTTTTCAAATTTATGGATGGATGAACATAACGATTCAATGTTATATTTACATTTGCATGCCCAAGTATTTCACTGAGACTTTTTATGTCAAATCCAACCTCGATGCATCTTGTTGCAAATGTGTGTCTGAGGGCATGGAAGTTGACATCTTTGATTTCACACGCAGACAAGATCTTCTTGAAATGGTTCTGCATTGTCCTGGGTTCGATATAATATTTACTGTCACTCAACACATAAGCAGCCCCATCCTCATTAAATTCAAGATTGTTATATAAAATATCAGGAATCGGTATCTGCCTGATTGAACAATCACTCTTGGGTTCAGATATAACTATTGCTGTTTTCCTGGCACCATTTGGTGTCTGTACCCGCTGGAGAGTTTTGTTCACATTTAGCATGTGCTCCTCTCTGGAGATATCTTCCCACTTAAGTGCACACAGTTCCCCAATTCTGATACCGGTAAACAGGCAAATAAGTACTCCTCTGCAAAATGGATCATGGATGTTGACGATAAGATGCTCTACAAGCCGCTCCTGTTCCTGCTTTGACAAAACCCGCAGTGGCTTTTCCTTTGTCTTGAGCCTTACATCCAAAACGGATGAATCTATCTCGTATTTATTTCGTGCCGCATATTTAATAATAGATTTAACCACTGTTATCGAATCAGCCACTGTTTTTTGCGAAAGACCATTCTCACCTCGTCCCGCTTTTGTAAGCAGCTTCACAACCAGACCTGAGATCGTGTCATAGCTTACATTGATTATGTAATCCTGTCCTATATACGGAATAATGTAATGCTCCAATGAATTTCGATATTTTATATAAGATGAATATTTCAATGTAGCCTTCTTTTCCAAAATCCACTGTTCTGAGATGCTTTTTATAGTAATATTGGAATTTAGATTTTCATTCTTCTTGTCATTCTGTCCTGTTTTAATCTCTGACAGACGTTGCTTCACACCCATATATGTCCTACCGTAGACATATCCATATTTAGTTTTACTCCCCTCTCGGGACTTTATATATCGACCTTCCCACCTGCCGTCCTTTCTCTTATATATATTTTTGTCCTTTCTCTTATATATATTTTCACCTTTCCTCGGCAAATAAATCACCTCCTGAATATGACTATATATCTGACGGCGAATTTAATCTCACACTATATTTAAATGCTTATCTACATCAACCTGCACATATAGCTTTGGTAATTTTTACAAATACTTCAATGCGACATATTGACAAAAAATATGACAAAACGTATAATTATTTTATCTAAATAAGCTGTCAGTTGAGTTGTTTATCATTCGTGGAGTGCAATACTCTACGAATTTTTTTTATGATTTTTGTTTTTTGCAATTTATACATTGCAATATTATCAGATTATTTTTCTACAATCAAGGCATATTTGTTATGAATACATTGCAAAGGAAATATGTCATGAATCAAAAAATAAAACTCAATCCATCATTTGGTGATAATCTTAGGAAAATCCGAAAAGCTCACGGATATACACAGGAGGCAATTGTTGCAAAGCTCCAATTGAAAAATATTGATATTTCCAGAAGCGTATATGCCCAGATAGAATGTGGAACATACAACATCCGTATCTCTGAACTCGTTGCGCTAAAAGAGATCTATGGAATTTCTTTTGATGAATTTTTTGAAGGAATATCTTCTCAATATTGACATTTTGGGGGTAGTTTTACAAAGTCATCAATATATATAAGGCCACAGTAGCTGAAAACTACTGTGGCGCTTACTTTACCTTATTGCTTTGTGTAAAGATTCAAAAATTTATCTCAAATCATTGTCAGCCTATTCAGATACTTTTAATTCATATATCATAAGCCATAATCCTTACGAATATCCGCAAAGGCTTTCTTCGCATTTTTCATCCGTCCAGCCTGCATATCCGCATATCCTTTCTCCAATTCTTCGTCGAACTCTGCATCTGATAATGTGCTGATGTCAACAGGTCTGTCATATGGTATTTTTACTTCAAATGGAAGTCCTCTCTGTAATATAATCTGTTTATAAAACATATTGATAGCACTGGAAGCAGGGATACCCAGCGTAGACAAGATACTTTCTGCTTTTTCTTTGACATCCGGTTCAATCCTTGCATATAGATTCGCAGATTTTGTAGCCATATAAAACATCTCCTTTCATAAGTAGCGTTTCCATTTATCTTTAATTATAAGCATATGTCAGCACAATAGCAATACTTTTATATCGAATAAAAATACACTATCATGTCATCCTGAATGAGATCATAGTTTCATTTTCACTCTATATATGATAATATGATTGCAGTTAGATATGTCTAACCATATAAATCAAATTAGAAACTACAATATAATTATTGAACGGAGGAAAATACAATGAAGATGACAAAATGGGATGAACAGGCAGCTGGGGATATCGGCCATGCGTTTGGATATTACGACTACGGGCAGGAAACAGGTATGGGAGTGTTTTACAGCAGCAAAGATGCCGTGGCAAATTACATCGCAGGCTACGTCCGTATGGCATTTGAGGGACAAATGCTCTATGCAACCAGCGAACGCGGCGAGGGGTATATCGCCTACACCCTGCCGGGACAGAAAATGAATCTCAAAGCGGGCATGGCTATCCTCAAAGCTCTTTTTTGCAATATGAGCCTTAAAGAAATGATCCGCATGGGAAAAGCTCTGTCCAAGGGAGGCAGATCTCTTCAGAATCGAATGAAGAAAGAGAAGAAAGATTTTATATTCGTCGGCATGGTCTGTGTCCGCGAACAATACCAGGGACAGGGATACATGAGGAAAGTTCTGGACATGGCTTTCTCTGAAGGAAACAGATTACGCGTTCCAGTCATCCTTGAGACGGATGCCAAGTCAAAGTGCGACAAATACATGCATCTCGGCATGGAGCTTGAGGGTGTGCGCGATATGGGCGCTTATGGTAAGATGTACGATCTGATCAAATATCCTGATTAGGGAACTAAAAATGTCAGCTAGATATATGCAAAAATTCATTGCTTATATCTAGCTGACATTTTTTAAGTATTTAATGTTTACATTTGGATGGGCGGCGTATCCATCATATCAGGTTCCCGAGGGAGCGCAGGGTGCCTTTCCTGCTTGTCAAATGTATATAATATATGATACCATTGGTTACTATTAAAGTCAAGGTACCTTATTTATAAAAAAGTGTCATTACATACCGGAATTAATCTGCCTGACTTTACATATGAATCTATTTTTCCTTTTTTTACATCAAATACTGTAGCAATATAATATTTTGATTTCTTTTCATCTAATTTGATTGAAACAAAAATATTGTCATTAAAACATTTAACCAACTCAATATTTACATTATAACATCCTGCATAATCTGGATGACTAATTATGTCATCTAAATGATCAATGTATTTTGCAGCAACAAAATGCTTTCTTTTAATAAGATGTGTCAACAATCCCTTGGATCTATAAATTGTAAAAGCACTATAATCAAAACCTAATACTGAATTGAGTTTAGTGTTATAATGTGCTACTTTTATTAACTTGTCCTCATTTCGCATATTATATATCTCCCTCTATTCTATATTAAATGTTGAATAAGGCTATTATTTGTTGTATAGTAACCATTGGATATGTCTATTTTATATTATCCAATGGTTACTGTCAATATTTAGTCTAGGAGGAATAATAATGTCTGCTAAATTAATTCCAGAACGATTAAAATTTGTGAGAGAAAGTATGGGAATTACTATGGCTGAAGCATCCAGGAGACTCAATCTTTCCAAAATAGGATATTGCAGATATGAGTACGGAGAGAGAGTCCCATCTCAGCAAACGCTGGAAATTATTGCTCAATGTTTTAACACATCTGTTGAATATTTGACCGGTCTTTCGGATTCTCCGGCCGCGACACAAATCGTAATTGACAAAAACAAGAATCCTGAGCTCTTTGCCCTTGTTGATTTATGTCAGAACAAGGATACAGAACTTTTGCAAAGAATGTTATCATATTGTAACCTGCTAATAAATTCATAGCAGATTTTGACTGATTTTTTATATAAACGAAAGGATAGAACAAATGTACCAGATAATGACAGCCGATGAGGCAATGGATCTTATAAATGACGGAGATGTGATCGCACTCAACTCATTTCTCGGCATAGATACTCCAATTGAGCTTCATGAGGCATTATATAAGAGATACCAGAGGACAGGTTCGCCGAAGCACCTCACTGCTATATCAAGCGCAGGCTTTGGTGCGTGGGATGAGAACAAGGCGGCAGAGGGATACATAAGAGACGGCGCAGTTGACAAAATCATCTGCGGACATTTCGGTGCCATGTACAGCACCAAGAAGCTTGTCCTTGAGGACAGATTTGAAGCATACAATCTCCCACTCGGCTGTATCTCACACGCAATTCGTGCGCAGGCCGGCGGACTTCCGGGAGCGCTCTCCAAGGTCGGGCTGGATATATTTGTCGATCCGAGACTTGAAGGGCCGGGAATCAACAACATATCAAAGGACGACTCACTTGTTAAATATGTTGAGCTGGACGGTGAGGAATTCCTCTACTACAAGCTGCCGCTTATCAACGTGGCTATCATCAAGGGAACTGCTGCCGACCGCAAGGGCAACATCTCATTTGAGGATCTGTTTACCGCAGGAGATGCGCTGTCCATCTGTCAGGCTGTAAAGGCAAATGGTGGAAAGGTCATCGTGCAGGTTGACAGACTTGTGGCAAGGCCATCAAGACCGCACAACACCATCATTCCGGGATGTCTGGTTGACGCTATCGTTGAGATACCGCCGGAGCCAAGACATGCATCATACGAATCCCTGACAGGAAGTTTTGAGATTCCATATTCACAGTGGCAGGACTGGGCTGAGATGCTTGCCGGTCGTACCAAGACTAAGAATGTTGTCAATACAAGCGCAGAGATCATCGGAAGAAGAGCCGCTCTGGAATTGAAACCGGACGATATAGTCAACATAGGTGTTGGTATTCCGGAGACCGTATCCAAGTATGCCAGAGAGAACGGTATTCTGGACAAGATAACCCTGACCGTAGAATCCGGTGGTGTAGGCGGATTTCCTGCATCGGGCAAGGTGTTCGGCGCTGTCATTGGCGCGGACTCCATATATGACATGGCAAACCAGTTTGACCTCTACAACAACGGCGGTCTTGATATCTGTTTCATGGGCGGAATCGAGGTTGACAGGTTTGGAAATGTAAATGCCCACAAGGGTCCCGGCGCATTTGCCGGTGTAGGCGGATTTGCAAATATCACCGCCAAAACAGCAACCGTTGTATTCTGTCTCACATTTGACACGAAGGGGCTTGCCGTGGAGGACAATGACGGCATCGTGACAATAAAGAACGAGGGAAGCATTCCGAAGTTCGTAAACGATGTCAGAAGCATCAGCTTCTCCGGAAAGCGTGCGCTGGCAAACGGTCAGAGAGTCATATATGTGACGGAAAGATGCGTATTTGAACTCACTGAAAAAGGACTTAAGCTCATTGAAGTGTACCCTGGTATTGATCTTGAACATGACATTATAAGCAAGCTTCCTTTCAAAGTTGAAGTGGATGAAAGGCTGAGATAGCTCCAACTTCTTCGCTGATACTAGAACACAAAATTATCACTTATGTGCAAAAAAGTCTCGAAAAGATACAAGCTTACAATTTTTTGTATCTTTTCGAGACTTTTTATATTAAATGGCGATAATTTTTTATCTTTTTTTGAAAAAAATCCTTATCCGTGAAAATTCCACGGATTACCCACCGCAAGTCAGCTTTCTGTCTGAGCATCCGGCCTCGCATTTTATTTACCTATATCACAAAATACCTACTTCGTCTTCAGCTCCACGCACACAATCTCCGGATAGTTAAACAGCCTCACCGGAATCACACTGTTGCCAAGTCCCCGGCTCACGATCATCTCTGTGCCATTCATATAATATTCACCTGCTGTATATTCTGGGAGAAATCCCTGATCCGGAGCCACTATCCCGCCGACAAATGGCAGTCTGAACTGTCCACCGTGGGCATGACCGGAAAGCACGAGATCAACACCTGTACTGGCATATCTGGCGAGGTATTGTGGCTCATGTGCAAGTACAACTGTGAATTCGCTTTCATCATTCAGCAACGTCCCAAGTGTCCCATCCGCAAGACTTTTATCGTCCAATCCAACCAGTCTAAACTTTGCATCTCCCCTGGATATCTCCACTGCCTGATCGTCCAGGATAACCACCCCTGCACCGGTAAGTCCAGTCATAAGTTCATCATATTCAGAAGTCTCCAGCCAATACTCATGGTTGCCGGTAACATAGTACACCGGACATATTTTTACGATCTCATTTACAAACTGAACTGCACGGTTTACATTTGTGTGGTTTGAGTCCACCAGATCTCCGGTAAGGACTATCATATCCGGATCACATTCTCTTACCTTGTCAATCAGTCTCTTATTATTCTTCCCAAACTTTGCATTGTGCAGATCTGATATCTGAACGATCCGATATCCCTCAAGATCTGCCCCAAGCTGCTCTGCCTCATATGTATAGTTCGTAGTTTCAAGATGTTTGTTCTGAAAATTGCAAAACACTATCAAGGCAATCACTATGCCCAGAGTAATTGCTAATTTTATGTATTTCTGCTTTTTAGTAATCTTACTTTTTTGTTTTTTAGTTTTTTCTTTCATTTCTAATCCCAATTTTATTATGCCGTGCATTTTCTGAAAGGCAGATCATCTATCTGCCAAATTTGTATGTTATATAAAAATCCCCATACTCATGATCTTCTGGCAGGCAAATTATCTGTCTGTCAAACTTGTAGTTTATATAAAATCCCTATACTCATGATTTTCTGACAAACATGTCATCTGTCAGTCGAAAGCACTTAAAACAATCATTTCTATTCACTCCGATTTTCTGACAAGCATGTCATCTGTCAGTCCCTTTTCGCTTCAACAAAGTATTTCTCATCACAACCGACACCGCTAGAAACATAACACCCATAATAACGATTATCACATTATCTGATGTATTTTGAACGATCTCAGCAGATGATGGATCTGCAGGATCATATACCACATCTTTTTCTGCCCCCAGCTCAGGCTTGTTGTCAGATGAAGATTCGGTAATCTCATAATCCACACCATCTACCTGATATGTATACGTTCTGGTATATCTGGCTATCATGTCTCCATCCACATATTTATCTACATCCGTGATAACTCCTGTAGTCCGGTCATAATTCTTATTTCTCCAGACACCTATACATGCATCCGCTATCCCGAACACCATGAGGGCTATGCCCACAATCGTGAACAGAATTATTCCCCATTTTTCCTTCATCGCTTTTCTTCTCCTACCAGATTCTTATCTGCCTATCAGCCAGTATGCTATGGCTATTATCCACACAACGATAACCAATATTATCCATGGAATCTTTTTTCGTTTCTGCTCTGGAGTGTACTCACTCCACTTGCTTAGATCTATCATGTCGTTTCTCCTATCTCTGAACACTGTCCACATAAAATTTATGCATCATCAGATGCCACTATAATTTCATCTGCTCCTTCACAAGCTGAAGGACCCGCAGTTCCCTCTTTATCATAACCTCATCAAAATAATCCTCACTGTGATACTCGTCATTTGCTAATATAGCCTCATCAATTGACACCACTTTGAGTACAAATCCCGCCTCACGCTCATACTCATCAAGCTCCTGGCCTATATTGGCAGTTTCAACATCACATATATAATAGAGATTCTCCTGCTCAAATATCGTATTCTCCGATTTATCACTCTTCTGTCTTCGAAGCACGCTTCCAAATTCTCTTATGCTATCAGCGATGACCACAAGCCCAGTCTCCTCCCGGACCTCGCGGACAAGGGCTGCCTTTTTGTCCTCTCCGTCATGAATACCGCCCCCTGGGAATTTGTAATAGTGCTCCCGCTCACTGTAGACAAGGGCTATCCTGTCTCCCTGCAGGATGATTCCACGTGCCGATGTTCTGCGGTATACATTATAGCCCGCTTCGTAGTCCTTTATGTCTATGTCAAATAACCTCATCATCTCTTATTCGACCTCCGCCAGATCTTCCGCTCCTGGGCCTCCTTTATCAGCATGTCCCGGAAATCAGGATGTGCTATGGATATCAGTGCCTCCGCTCTCTCCCATGTGGAACGCCCCTCAAGGTTTATCACGCCGTACTCTGTCGCCAGAAAGTACACCTGACTTCTCGGCGAGGTGATGATATCTCCGTTAAACTGTGGCTTTACCCTGGAATGCTTCACTCCATTCCTGTCGGTATGGGTGGAACTCATACATATAAACGCCTTACCACCACGGGAGCCCGAGGCTCCGATCAGGAAATCGAGCTGTCCGCCGGTTCCGCTGATCTGGCGTGAACCGCTGCTCTCCGCCGCAACCTGTCCGTACAGATCCACCGCCACGCAGCTGTTTATGGACACCATGTTGTCTATCTGCGATATGACATATGGCCTGTTCACATACTCAAGTGGATATGCGGCGATTCCCGGATTGTCGTCCAGCCACTCATACAGCTCATTTGAACCGATGGCACAGCCAAATACACCCTTTCCTCGGTCTATATTCTTGTATTTATTTGTCAGCTTGCCCGCTTTGTACAGGGCAAGATATGCGTCCGAACAGAGCTCCGTGTGCATGGCGAGATCCTTGAGATCCGACTGAGCCAGCATCTCACCCACCGCATTTGGCATTCCTCCGATACCGAGCTGCAGTGTTGAACCATCTACTATGTATGGAATGAGCAGCTCCGCTATCTTCCGGTCAACCTCCCGCGGTGCCTGTGTTTTCACATCAGCAAATGGCTCGTGCTCCCCCTCTACGATCATATCCACATCCGATATGTGAATACACTCGTCATATCCACCGCGTATCTTAGGCATGTGCTCATTCACCTCAACTATCACGATGTCCGCCTTCCTGGCAATAGGGGCAGCCACGCCAGTATTTACCGAGAAGTTAAAATAGCCATGCTTGTCCATAGGTCCCACTGACACCATGACCACATTTACATGGAGAAAATACTCGTAATAAGCCGCATTGTTGTGGAACACCATAGGTATATAGTAGCATTTTCCCTCATCGCACAGTTTTCTCTCGTACTGCGAACAGTGCCAGCTGTGATACACAAAATGCTCCTGACTGTCATCACACTCTGCAACCTCTATAGGCCCAGCCATCAGATTACCTCTGATCTTCACATCGTGCAGCTCATCTCTCCGCTTTGCCAGTGCCCTGTCAAGTAGTACAGGTTTTCCAAGGGACGATGTGTAATCGACCCAGTCTCCATCCTTGACACACTCCACCGCAGCCTCCGGTGTACGCAGTTTTTCTCTATACATTTGCTGAAAATCGAACATATAAATCCCCCTTTATCGAATAACGTTTCACCGCTTGTTCTCCCTCAAAAGTCTCAATCACTATTATCAAATAAATCAAATATCATTTCAACATTTTTAGAGATATTCCAGCCAAAATAACTGTAATATTTTTTCGCCTTCACTGGCACAATGCTCATTTACATCTAATTGCAAAACGCAAAAGAGCCCCCCGCATACCTGCACCTTGCAGATACACGGAGGGCTCTACGAATATTAGTCATCTGTTATTAAGTAATTACGCAGTTCTTACATTATTCGATTGCAATGTAATTACTCTTCTCTACTTTCTTCTGCTCTTCCTTCTTAGGAATCGACAATTTCAGTACGCCATGTTCATACTTTGCATGAATGTCTTCCTGAGTAACTCCCTCACCGACATAGAAGCTCCTGCTCATGCTGCCGGCATAACGCTCACGCCTGATATACTTGCCGCTCTTCTTGTCCTTCTCATCCTTATCCAGACCCTTTGCAGCCTCAATTGTCAGGTAACCATCAGCAAGCTGAACCTTTACTTCATCTTTCTTGAATCCTGGGAGATCCATATCTACTTCATATGAATCGTCTGTCTCACGGACATCGGTCTTCATCATGTTCTTTGCATGCTTGCCATACAGCGCATGCTCGGTAGGTGCTAACGCTTTACTGAACTCCTTGTCAAAATCCTTTCCAAATGGGAAATAGTCATTCATCCAATCATCAAATAAATCTTCTCCAAAAATACTAGGTAACATAAGTCATTTCTCCTTTCAATCTCAAACAAGTGTCGGAAATTGTGGTTTCTTATGAAACCCCAAGGCACTTAGACTTTTTGTTTACTGTTACTTTCAAAATAATTATCAAGATAAACTTTCGGGATTCTTTCTCTTCTTTCTAATCCCTTTCCTTATCTTTGACTATGTTATACACCTAATTGTTAGCACTGTCAATAGGTGAGTGCTAATTATTTTGTGAAGAATTTGTGTCCACTCCCAGGGACGTCCCTTTTGTCACGGTGCACTCTCTAGGATGTTCCTGACCTATCGTTACATAGTTAGTTGGGGGGCATTTGCAGTCATTAACTGACTGTTTTTATTTGGTGAAGTGATACTTATTATCACACTAATATGGATATTTCTCATTCCTATAGCAAAGAAACGCCCCTACTTATTAGGGGTTGTTTTCCGAACATGTGTTTGTTATAATATATTTGGTGCTACCCTATTCGGTAGGCGGTTAGCCTTCACCACAGGAGTTTATAGCTTGTGTTTACATAGATAAATCCATTTATGGAAATCTATTTGGAGGTTTTGTGCTTATGCTTACAACGGAACTTTTTATAGCCATCATCAGCTTATGCATCACATGCTTTGCTCTTGGTTATGCCGTTGGCTCTAAGAGCAATGATAAGAAATAAGGCAAAAAAATAACCGCCTGGTCCTGAGAAAACTTGGCGGTTACTTTTTGTTAACTCGTTAATATCAGGGCTAACCGTCTATCGGTAGCACCTCTTAATATTATATTAGCATCCTACTGCTTTCATGTCAAACATATATTCGATTATCGTTTATCAATACAAATGATGCTTTGTCAACTTCACCTCACCGCACGCCCAGTCACAGCCTCAAAGTGGTATTTGGCAATTCCAAGATCTATCTTCGTGCAGATTCCTCTCGGAGCTTTCGCTGTCACCACACCCTCTCTCAGCTCAAACATGAACTTCTGCTGGTTCACCGCTGTCGGTGCCAGACACACAGCCTCCATCCCCTTTGTGAACCAGTCTGTCTCCACATCTGCCCTGCTGATTTCCGATACATCTTTGCTCTTGTGGGCAACGCCCTGATTCTCACCGTACCCAAGAGCAATCACTATCAGCAGTTTCTGTCCTTTGCCTATGACTGCCCTGGTCTTACCATGTGACATGGCAACCCAGCATGTGTTAAGCCCAAGTTCCTGACATCCAAGCACCAGCTTTTCACCGTAGTAGCCAGCCTTTTCCTGGTCGTTCTTCGCGCCAACTATCGCTATATAATTAGAAACACTTGTGAATTTGCCATAATGCGCCATAAACGAATCAAAACAGTTCGGCTCATCGTAGACCGCCTGCATACTCAGTCCGCTCTCAGAATTTATCTCAGAGATAAGCCTGTCGATCTTCGCACGTTTCTCCTGCTCGATTGGCTTATCCTTATATTGCCGCACACTGTGCCTCTCCTTCATCAACTGTAACATATCCATATGTTGTTCCTCGCTCTCATTCTGATATCTACGCCGAGTATACCATAGATTGTTTAACGTCTGATTAAAATCAGATTAAAATGTTTTCCGTTTCAAAATCAATATCCTATCGCCCTGCCTTAGCTTACTTATAAAGCAGAATGCACAATATATCCTTTAATGAATGCATTACAAATAAGACTTTAAAGACTTAAAAACATTCAAATATCCATTTGCATACATATGTACACCATCAATGGTATACTCCGATTTCTGTTCACCATGTTCATCAACAAGGGCTTCATTACAATCAAGATAATGACAACCGTATTTTTCTGCTATTTCTTTTAATCGATGATTACATAATGTAAGATTCTCAGGAGTCCGGAGTTTCATCCATTGAATTGATTGTTCTGTCTGCCATGGCAGGTGAAGATTTGCAGGATAAAACGCCATGATAAAAATTTCCGCATCTGGAATACGGGATTTGATAATTTCCATGATTCTACAGATATTATCCATTAAATGTGACATCCACTGATTTCCAAATCGTTCCTTTGTAATATCATTAGTACCGATATTGATAAATATCTTTGATGGCTCAAGATCTAAAAGCAATGTATCGATATTATCCAGAAACTCATCTGTATTCAATCCACCAACACCACGATTATATATCACTTGTTCGATCCCCTGGCTTCGTGCAATTTCACAGACAGGAAACATTTCCATCAAGGATGATCCTGTAAAAAGAATTTGCCCTTTTAATGCTCCTTGGTTTAAATACCCGAAATTTCTGATTTTCATCCTTTGATTATCATCCATAACATTATTCCTTTCATTTCTCCTGTTGAATTTCGATTTTCTTAATTCTACAAACTTGAATTGAGATTTCACCTATTCTAAGTAATTTAATAACGGTTATATTTTGTTATCAAATTTCTCACAAACCATTGAAAACTCTAAGTTTGTCGCAGGTGAGCTTTCCCTTATTGTTTCCCTTATGTTATATCTTCCCATATGAATTTGCGAACTCTGATAAGGGCAAAAACAAGGGAAAGAAAATCCTATAAAACAGTATAACACAAAATGAAAACGACATGGTGAACTGATTAAAATGCTTCTGATTTTTATAACTGATGATTGAACGCACTTGAAAAATAGATCATCTGTATTCCATACAAGCCTGACATTTCCTGCAGTTGCTTCATCAACAACAATTCTGTTCTTCTCTGTTTTGGAATAAATTGTTAAATAATTCGGTATAATCATTCATTCTGGTAACATTCTCTAATCCCATCCGATCTATAGCAAAAAGCTCTCTTTTATGCAGTGCTTCAATAATTTCACTTGCATAAGCCTTGCCTTTCGGTGTGAGTGTGATCAGTTTATTGCGTTTATCTTCTTTATTTGTCAATAGTTCAAATTCCAATTCTTTATTATCCATATTTACCTCCAATTCAAAAAGTCCGGTGTCGTACCAATGTAATATAGTACGACACCGGACTAATATCAAGGGCAAGTTTAGTCAGTACTTCCACTTATCCTTCCATTAATCAATATTTTATAATTCTGCTTCATAACCTCTAATCTACAAGTACTGGCTGAACTCTATTTTTTCCATGTTTGGTCCTTCTATCGTAAAAAACCTCACTCCATTTTTCCAAAATGGAAGGAAATGAATTGTGTCATTTGTTGTATTCAGTTTTTTCTCACTGATATACTGATATACTTCTTCGATATCATTTACATCAATTGCCACATGGTCTATCGCCCCGGATTCAAATTTTGCAGCCTTATTCTCATAAGTTTCAATCACAAGCGTTTTCAGTTTTAAAAAAGCTACTTTTTCGTCTGCTTCTTTATTTATCGTCTGAAGTGCAGTCTCAAAGCCAAGCTCCTTATAAAATGCAATTGTTTTTTCAATATCGTTGGTTGGAATTCCAATATGCTGGATTCCTGTCGAATAATTTTTCGAATCCATTTAACGTTCCATCCTTTCTTTAACCTCTGCAAGTGTCGGCATTGCCGGTATTGCACCCTTTTTTTCCACGCAAAGGCTTGCAACTGCATTGCCAAAGCGTACATACTCTTTCAGTTCATCCATTGTGAATTGTTCCAGACTTTTATCTGCTTTGCTGATACAATATAAAAATCCGCCCCAGAAAGAGTCACCTGCACCATTCGTATCCATTACTTTGCTTACAAAACCTGGGATCTGTGCACCTCCTTCCCTGCAATAAAGATAAGCCCCTTCACCGCCAAGCGTTACAATAGCAATCTGAACGCCTTTCTGGAATAATGTTTCTGCTGCTTCCTCCGGGCTTACTTTTCCTGTCAGCAATTCTGTTTCTTCATCTGAAATCTTCATAATATCTACATACGGAATAAGACTGCGCATCTGGCTCTTTGCTGTTTTTTCGTCTTTCCATAAGGATGCCCTGTAATTCGGATCATAGGAAATAATACTTCCCTTCTCTTTTGCACGACGTATTGCATATAAAGTGGTATCTCTGGCCGGCTGATGCGTCAGGGAAAGAGAGCCCACATGAAATACTTTTGTATTGTCCAGAATATCTACATTCACTTCCTCTTTTTCAATCCTTGTATCTGCACCCGGCTTCCTTGCAAAAGAAAAAGAACGCTCTCCGTCCCCGGATACATTTACGAAGGCAAGTGTTGTAAAATAGTTTTCATCCAGCAACATTCCCGCTGTCTCAACTTTTTCTTTTTCGAGAACCGATTTTAGAAATTCACCATGCATATCTTTTCCAGCCTTACCGATAAAAGCGGTATGTGCACCAAGCTTTCCCGCTGCAACCGCAACGTTAGCCGGAGCACCGCCCGGAATCTGAGCAAATAAGGTCTGTCCGGATTCGTTTACTCCCTGCCATGTAAAATCTATCAGGATTTCACCGAATGTCGTAATATCATACAACGATTTCTTAGCAGCATCACAGGTATCTACCAGAAGCCCATTTTCCAATAATTGTTCCAGAATGCGGCTGCACTCAATTTCGTCATCTGTGTGGACATGTAATTCCCCAGACTCAAATTTCGGCATGCTCAACACCCCAAGCATTGACTTTGCATTCACAACATATCTGCCACTGCAAAGTTCTACATCATATGGAATCCGTTCAACAATATTCACTAGCTTTCTTGCATTCTGCATCGTATTTAATATTACTTTTGCGATCATCTTCTTTCCTCCTACGCAAATAAGCTGATTATCATGGCACAAGCAAGTCCTGTAAATCCAATTATCGTTTCCATCATTGTCCATGATTTTAAAGTTGTCTTTTCATCTATCTCAAGCAGCGAACTAACCAGCCAGAATCCGGAATCATTCACATGACTGAATGCGGTCGCCCCTCCGGTGATCGCACAGACCATTGCTGCAAGATAAAGAGGTGAAAGTCCTGCTACCGCCAGCATGGATGCCATAATTCCTGCTGCCATTGTCATTGCAACTACCGCTGCACCAACAGAAGCCCTCACAAGTGCTGCGATCAGAAATGCCACTAAAATCAATGGCAGTCCGCTTTTTTCAAGTGCCGGTCCGATAATATCACCCATACCGCAGTCCTGAAGCACCCATCGGATAATGCCGCCGCCAGTAATTACTAAGAGGATCTGACCGGTAGGACGTAAGGAACGATCGAGAATCTTTTTTAACTGTTCCCCATCATATCCCTGCTTTTTACCAAGGAAATACATTGCACAAAGAACTGCAATGATCAATGCTACAAATGGTGTTCCAACAAACTCCAGCACCGGACGGATCCTATCCAGAGCCGGAAGGTATTCCGAAAGTGTACTGCATAAAATAAGAACAAGCGGTACCAGAATAATCGCAATCACCGTCCGAAATCCCGGCAGATTTGCTTCTTCCTCTTCCCTGACCCCTGAAACTGCAGATGGAAGACCTGTATGGATCTTTGTTCCAATATACTTTGACCATAAGATTCCTGCAAAAATCAGAGACAGTATTCCTGTCGGTACACCGACAGCGATCATAATGCCAAGGTCTACACCAAGCATATTAGCTACAAGTACAGAACCCGCTGATGGAGGAATGAACGCAAATCCGGTTGCAAGTCCTGCCAAAAGTGGAATCACATAATATAAGGTCGATTTTTTTGTTTTCTTTGCCAGGCCGAATGCAAGTGGAATCAGAATCACAACACCCGCTTCAAAGAAAACAGTTGTTCCTACAACAAGTCCGGTAATTCCAAGAGCAATTCCGGCTTTTTTTTCACCAAACTTGTTCACCAGTGTCTGTGCAACACATTGGGCACCTCCAGACACTTCAAGTATACCTCCAAACAAAGAACCCAGTCCGATCAGCAGAATGATTCCCTGTAAGGTTTCACCAGCACCTTTTTCCACCGTGCTCACAAGAGTCGGAACCGGCATTCCGGCTCCGAGTCCGATCACCAGGGCTGAAATCAGCAGTGACAGCACCGGATGAAATTTAAATTTAATAATCAATAACAGTAATAGTATAATTCCTGCTGCCGCTGCGATCAACAGCCTTGTCGGATCAGCTAAAAACACCGCCTCTGCCATTTTTCTTCTCCTCCTGTCTCCAATTTCAGTTAATTCACATATTTATGGATTGTTGCTTTTACAGCACCCGGTCCTGCGATCATCTCACGGAACATTTCTTCAATCTTTTCGCCGACTCCAGCTTTGTATAGATCAATGAAGAAAAGACGTTCATTCGATAAAATTGGTTTCAACTGATCCCTGAATGTCTCTGGTTTTCCAACCACGATATCTCCAAGCTGTTCCTGAAGTTCTTCATTCATTGGATCCGGTGCCAGTTCATAGTGTTTTCCCTCATCATCTACTGCCAGCATATATCTGAGCCATCCTGCAATTCCAAGTGGAATCGCTGTAAGTGCTGATGCATCACCATATTTTGCAACGTAAGCCTTGACTGTTTCGCCAAAACGGATACCTACCATCTGGGATACATCAACTGCCAGACGAAGATTTGTATCACCCAGATATTCATTCGGAAAACGGTCATCAAAGAGTTCGTCCACAAATGCCTGAGGTGATAAAATTCCAGGATCTGCAACAACCGGAAGTCCTTCATCATAAGCTACCATACGTGCCATCTTCATCATATCCTCATTGGTGTTGAGCATATGTGCAAACAGATCATATCCAAGCACAACACCTAACGGACCTGTTGCAGAATGAACCGGATTCAGGCAAACTGTTACCTTCATTCTCTCTGAAAGATTTACGGTATTCCTGTCTGCAAGGTAAACGCCAAAACCTTTTTCCAAAGCCGGACGTCCATTCGGAAAACTGTCTTCGATCACAAGATACTGTGGTTTTTCTGCATTCACAAATGGTGCAATATATGTTTTCTTTCCGGTAATGACTGGCTGCATATCTTCCACACCAAGTGCCTCTAAATCGTCTGCAATCTGTTCACTTGGACGCGGAGTGATCTTATCGATCATAGTCCATGGGAAAGCTACTGTTTTTTCATCACTGATATATTCAATAAAATCACTGTCCACAAAGCCCTCTTTTTTCCACTCTTCAGCCATCGTAAGTACAGACTCCCGGAGTTTTGCTCCATTTTTTGAACAGTTATCCATTGATACCAGTGCTATCGGATATTTTCCTGCTCTGTATCTTTCAAGAAGCATGGCTACCAGTACTGCCATTGCACCTGTTGCCTTCTTAGGTCCGTTTTTGATGTCAGCTTCCACAAATGGGAACCATGTACCATCTGCTTTCTGAAGTGCATATCCTTTTTCAGTAATCGTAAAAGACACAAGCTGTAAAGATTTACTTGCAAAAATCTCCTTCAGCCGGTTCCATTGTACCGGATCAGACGACTGTGCTTTGACCGCCTCTGCAAGTGAACCGATCACTTTGTATTCACGTGTTCCATCACCATGCAGGATAACGCTTAAGCCCAGATTATCATAAGGCTTATAAATTTTATCTACAACATCATAGTCAAATGTCTCCACACAGGTAATTCCTCTGTCGAGTACTCCTTCTTCCAAAAGACCATCTGCAATGCCACCGATAAAAATACGAAAAATATTTCCGATTCCAAAATGAACCCATCCCGGTTCTTCTTTTGCTTTTTCAGATACCTTCTCCACATCATATCCCGGAAGTGCAATCCCTGCTTTCTCCCATCCTTCACGTTCTCTGATTCCATTCAATGTTAATTTCATATTTTTTCCTCCTTGCTTCTTTTAAATTTTTGTTATGTTTTTGGCTTACGCTTATATCTAAGTTGTAAGTTTAGTATAGAACCTACTTTTGTATTTGTCTATGGATAAAAATACAATTTTTATTTTGTTTTTTGTTACTTTTTCACAAAGTCTTTCTAAAATCTTGTTTTACAAAAGCCTTTATTATAAAATATACTTGAATCTTATATGTATGTTTCATACATAAGAAAAGGAGTTCGCAATGAAAGAAAAGGGACTGACCACAATTACCTTAAAGA
>USSH01000006.1 GCA_900557435.1 uncultured Coprococcus sp.
GACAGGCACCTCCTCTTGTGTATCTTTTCTTCCATTATATTCTTATCTCCTTAACCTTCTCCGTCTGCCACACTCGTCACCCGGAACATTTATGTCATAATACCACATATCCGACCAACAAGCCACCCCGGAAGTACCTGGGGACGGAGGTGCCTGTCCCCAGGGGGTCCAGGGGGACGGAGGTGCCTGTCCCCTTTTACGAAGTGGAGGATCGGCATAAAAAAACTGGAAGCCGCGGCATCATCCGTGACTTCCAGCATAATATGGTCGATCATATGCTTAATATTATTTTCCTGCTATGATGTGGTGTATCATAGTGAGTTGGCTTCTGAGAGCGTCAACCGATATCTGTCCCGGAGCAGATGGTATACCTGCAGTTGCAAATGACACCGCATTGCCATACATCTCACCGGTGGTTCTTGTCTCAACTCCCAACTCTCCCATGGATATAACTATGAGAGGGGTCTGATTGCCACATTCCTGAAGCTCCTTTGCCGCCTGCATCATGTCAACTACCTGAGAGCCTTCCTCCGGCATCATGGCTATCTTGGCTATATCCGCACCCGTAAATATGATGGATTTGAATCTGTCCACAATCTGCTCCATAGGGATCGTTGTCTTAAAGTCGTGATTTGATACAATAACGTATACCCCCTTGGAGTGAGCTTCAGCTATAACCTCATCCACAATCTCCATGTCTGAAAAGTACTCCACATCAACCATATCTATGTATCCGCTGTCTATAGCATCCAACAGCAGGTCGCGGTACTGACTGAGAGTTGCCTCCATACAGCCGCCCTCACTCTTTGTTCTAAATGTGAAAACAATCGGGAACTGTCCCAGCTTATCGTGTATCTTCTCCAAAGTCTTCATAAGAGCATCCCTGTCAAAACACTTCTCATACATGTCCGCTCTAAACTCCACTATATCCGGTTCAGACTTTGCTATGATCCTTGACTGATAGTCCACATCGTAATCCGTCGGTGCCACCAGTGGAACACATATCTTAGTCATTCCCTCTCCAATCGCCACATTCTTCACATTTACGACCTTCATCACTGCCTCCCTGCGTATATATGTTATTCAATCCGGACGCATAGTCCATTACTTTATCTCCATCGCTCCGATAAATGTATCACACAGTTTCTGAATATCAATATTATCAGGCTCTACCCAGTAGCTTATGCTACATACAATACAGCCATCTCCAAGAGGATATATAAATGTTATATCTGTGCTCTTCATATCATACATCGTCGTCTGAGCCTCAAGACAGATTACCTCTGTTCCGTCTTTAGCCTTTATCTTGCTGTCTGTAACGGAACCTATCTTAGTATTCTCATCTTCCATCTCTTTATATGTTTCTTTTAAAGTCTTAAGATAAGTTTTCGCATCTGCATATTCATTTGCTGAATATATTACATATGCACCACCCTTTGTATCGTTCAATGAGATTGAGTAACTTGAGCCATAACTTCTCTCATATCCCTTAGGGTCATTTATCTTTACAGTTTTATCCCCAATCGCAAGAACTTCCTTTGAATAATCGACATCATCAGTTGCTGCTTCGGTTGTCGCTTCTGTTGTCGTTTCTGTTGCTGCCTCTGTACTGGCTTCTTCCGTAGTATCTATCGATCCATCATCATCGCCATCGTCCTTTTTGCCAAGTGGCAGTCCCGCATCTGCAGATTCAAATATACTTCCCCACGCTGAGATAATCTTCTCTGCGCTGTCCATATTGATATACTGCTGGGCCTCCTCGCCCTGAAGTACTGAATAATCAACGACATCGCTGTCTGCAGGAGCTGAGATCTTACTCTCACTCTCAGCAACGCTCATGCTGCCTGACAATGCCACAAATTCCTGTCCAGAAACATTCAGGTTAAACTTAAGATCGTTAAGACTGAATGACTTACCCTTCTTGACATCAGCCAGAGTTCCTGAATATGTCATCTCGATATCTTCTGAGTTTGCTGTAACCTTACTGCTTCCGTCTATAGCACCGCTCTTCTCATCATATGAAAATGCAGTATTTCCTGCAAATGACTGAGACTCACCGTTCGCATCGGCTGACAAGGTATAATCTGCTGTAACTTCGGTCTTGTCACCGCTCTTCTTATTCTTATATGCACAGTCAAATGTAACATTCATCTGTGAACCGTACTCCAGCTTCACAACCATCTTTGTATCCGATGTAACATCGCCATCGCCCATGAAGTCGAGGGTAACGCCAAGAGTAACACCCGCTGCTGCAATATCATACGCTGAATCAATGTGTACGATCTTATTTCCGCTCACATAGACATCAGATACTATATCCTTCGTAAATATAGCTCCTATGACCGATGGAAGTGTGCCCATAGTCTGTTTCAATTGATCCTTTGAGATTCCCATATCTGAAAGCATGTCATCTGACATATTGCTGTCTACATAATCATTAAGGCAGTCAACAATATCATTTGTCAGATCACCTATCGCTTCTGTTGGGATTGTAATTGTGTAATGCTGAGCCGATACGGATTTACCATTTGCATCTGTAAAGCTCTCCTTGCCGACTTTCTCATAGATCATTGCATCCTTGAACTTTTCCAATGCCGGATCAAGCTTCTCATCCAACAGCTTTGATAACGCCTCCGCATCAACTGTACCGCCTGCCCCAGCCTCTGAGCCGCTAAGCTCTGACATGATAGAGTTCGCATCAAGGACAAATGTCTTTGTAAAAATTTCAGGTGATGTGAAATATATCTTATTGCCAACCGCATATATCTCTGCTGTCGCCTTCTCACCAGCAGCAGTCATGGCACCATCGAGCTTAAAATCATTGCTATCACCAAACGATGTGGCACCATTTAACTCAAGCTGAGTTCCATTTAACTGCTCAGCTCCGCTCATGTTGTCTATCGTCCACTGTGAGTTGAACTCGATATTATCATAATCAAAGTCTTCCGCACCAACTATTCCATTTATACTGCCGTTCTCAAGTTCCTTAGCAGTATTCTCCATCGCATCCTCTATGGTTTCCTTTGGAGTCTTTCTTAAAAATACAAGATAAACCACTACAAAAGCCGCTATCACCACAAGTGCTGCAACCACAGCAATTATAGCTATCTTGATTCCTTTTCTCTTCTTCGGTGATTCTGGTCTGTGTGCCTGATCACCATACATGTTCATCGTCTGATCGTATGTACTCTGATTCATCTGCTGGTCATACTGACCTGCGTACTGCTGGTTCTGCTGATCCTGCTGTCCATACTGTCCTGCGTACTGCTGGTTTGCCTTCTGTCCGTACTGACCTGTGTACTGCTGCTGGTTTGCCTGCTGTCCGTACTGACCTGTGTACTGCTGCTGGTTCGCCTGCTGTCCATACTGTCCTGCGTACTGCTGCTGATTTGTCTGCTGTCCGTACTGGCCTGTGTACTGCTGCTGGTTTGCCTGCTGTCCGTACTGACCTGCGTACTGCTGCTGATTTGCCTGCTGTCCGTACTGGCCTGTGTACTGCTGATTTGCCTGCTGTCCGACAGCCGTCTGTTGATTTCCACCTTCAGGGGTATTTCCACTGAAATTCACTCCATCGGGTGTTCCATTCATTTCATTGTCTCCCATAATCTTTCCCTTTCTTTGTTATGCATGGGGTATAACCCCATTTTTTCCTTCCTATAACAATCTATATAAGTATATACAATAAATAAATATTTTTCCAGTGCCTTTACACTCTATAAAGCAATTGAAAAGCACTGTTAAGAGTTAGTAATATTCATCATCGTCCTCATAACCCAGACCAAGCTTCCCCAGAATTGACGATGGCACATATGCTTCTATGAATATCCCATCATCCAAATATTCTTCTGTCTTTATCTCTCCATACTTGTGTATGAGGCCTGTAAGTCCCGCATCCGAATATGCAAATGTATGGCGTATATACGTCTTCTGATCTCTAAGTATCTCCTCTATCGCTGCTGCCAGTTCATCAAGTCCCTGTCCTGTCATAGCTGAAACGTAAAGCGTTCTGTCCGCTCTCAGGTCACGCACACCCACCAGATCATCTTTTTTCACCTTATCCACCTTATTGAAAACCGTGATGATAGGCTTTCCGGAATTCTCATCTATCTTCAACTGTTTTAATGTGCTGTAAACCGTCTCAATATTCTTATCCCAGTTCTCATCCGAGGCATCCACCACGTGTATGATCACATCGCAATATTTTGCCTCCTCCAGAGTTGAGCCAAATGCCTCCACCAGGTGATGGGGAAGTTTCCTTATAAATCCTACGGTATCAGTGAGCAGAATATTCTGTCCTCCCGGGAGTTTATAACTTCTTGTCGTCGGATCAAGAGTAGCAAATAATTTGTCTTCCTCCAGCACACCTGCCCCTGTCATGGCATTGAGAAGTGTCGATTTTCCGGCATTTGTATAGCCAACTATACCTGCAACAGGAACGGCACTGCGCTGTCTCTGCTTTCTCTGCTGTGCTCTCTGGGCTTCGACTGTCCTCAGCTCAGCCTTTAGTCTGGATATTCTCTCCCTTATAACTCGTCTGTCTATCTCGAGCTTCTTCTCGCCTGGTCCTCTGGTACCGATTCCGCCTCCGAGTCTTGAAAGAGAATCTCTCATTCCGATAAGCCTGGTCGCCCTGAACTTAAGCTGAGCAAGCTCTACCTGCAACTTGCCCTCATAGCTTCCTGCATGAGCTGCAAATATATCAAGTATGACCATGGTTCTGTCCATGACCTTTATGTCCAATGCGTCCTGAAGATTCATGAGCTGTGCAGGTGACAATTCATCATCACAGCACACACCAGTTGCGCCAAGCTCATATATCATATCCCTGAGTTCCTCAACTTTTCCTCTTCCAAGATACAGGTCATTTGCAATTTTGTCTCTATTCTGAACAAGTCTTCCCACTACTTCTCCGCCTGCAGTATCTATAAGTTCTGCCAGCTCATCAAGTGATGCCTGCACCTCCAGGGATACCTCTTTCTGTGTGTATCCTCCTGTATCAGCAGCAAATATGATTATTTTTTCCTTTATCTTTTCCGCTTCGAGATCGTATAGCGTTGTCTTTTTCTCTGCCATAAAATCACCCTACTGTTCTAATCTAATCCATTTTCTCTAATATGTTTTTCTCTAACCTATTTTACAATCGTAACCTTAACTGTGTGGTTCTGTGATATGTTGCCCGATGCATCTCTGGCACTGCATACGACAGAATATGTTCCGGCAGCTTCGGAAATATCGTTCACAGATACACATATCACATCCTCATTCAGCTTGGATATGTCGGTGCCATCGAGCCTATGTCCATTACCATCTGTCGCAATGGCTGTCTCTATGATATTCTCTCCATCCTGAGCTGATATATAGGAAGCAATGAGCTGCGCCAGCTCCTCTTTCTGCCCCTTATAATTCTCCACCTTAAGTTCAACAGGGACTTTGGTGATCACCGGATCTTCATCATCCTCAACTGTTATGACGATATTCTTTGACACTTCCTGTCCCTGATCATTGAAACTGTATTTTACCGTGTACTTTCCGGCCTTTGTATTGTCAACTGAACCTTCAACCTTTAGCTGGTCTGTTACATCCTCTCTCTGTGAATTGAATGCCATCACTCCAGCCATGGTGTCGTAATTCTCTCCCTGTTTTATGCTATGACTCTCCACACCATATATAACTGCTTTACCCGTGGTCGGGTTCTCCTCGACCATATCTGTAGGATCCCATCCCTGTTCTTCTGTATTCTGAAGCTTTGTCACAGGTACCGGTCTGCCCAACGGACCATAATAATCGCTGTCAAATATATCTACATACGTTCCGGATTCACAATTTTCATATATCCACTTTGTGTCTGCTACACAGAGTCTTACACATCCCAAGGATGCTCCGGTTCCTAACTTATTAAACTCCCAGGTCTCCAGGGAATCCTTCGTCGTATCCAGATACGGAACCGAGTGGAACAACGTATCGCCATCTATCTGTGATACATACTGACCATAACAATTATCAAAAAGAGCCAACCACTCCCATTTGAGGGCAATGTTAAATATTCCGGTTGGAGTCTCACCCACAGGTGAAACCGAACATCTCATGACTCTCACAGGCACTGTGTAAAATCCCGAATCATCGAGCGCATATACCGTGACTATATTTTCCTGTCTGTTTATCTTGATGGCATATGGATAACCATTGTCTGCAAGATCCTCGCCGTTATAATTCTCTTTTTCTTCTGCCTGTGGAACTTCGATATCAATATACTGCACATCCCCCTGAACTGCCAAAGGCTCGGCAATCTCAGTTGATGAACCAGCTTCCATAGTAGATCCATCCGTTGAATCAGAATCTGTCTTTTCACTGTTGCCACCAGTCTTTTCCACATCTTCCTTACCTGACGTACCATTATCAGCATTTCCTTTGTTCTCCGATGCTCCTGTGGCAACAGCATCGCTTTTAGTCAGCTTGTCCAGTTTACTCTTCAGGCTGTAATTTTTTATAGCAAGGCTTATCACAAGAGCCAGAAGGATCACTGACACAGCATACAACACGACACGCTCTATATCATATTTGTTATTTCTCTTCTTTTTCTTTGAGCTGCCCTTTGAACTACTCTTTGAACTACTCTTTGAACTGCCCTGCGAACTACTCTTTGAGCCACTCTGTGAGCTGCCCTGTGAACTATTCCTTGAGTCACTCTGTGAATTGCCCTGTGAACTACTCTTTGAGCTGCTCTGTGGCTTCTTCGCGCCCCACATATTCTTCTCATGTTTCGTACTTTTTTCTATTTTTATCTTTTTCACTTTATCTTCGGTTCTTTCAGCTTTCAAATTTCCATCTCTATCCTTCAAGTTTTCGCTGTTTTTGTTCTTATCATCCATTATCCTTATATCCATTCTTTCTATAATTAATATCCACTCTCTAGTATGCATCTTTAAAAATATTTTAATCAGTACTCTTTAACATACCATTTTACAAAACAAATTAAAACATTTTTCTTTAAAATTCCACAAATTCCACATTGACTTTATTCAGAACTGTTGTACAATCGAATATCAAGCGCTTCAAAAAACATTGTACAGCGTCTGTCTATTAAATAATAATTAAGGAGAACCTTTTCGATATGAAAGATCTGACCGTCGGCAAACCAATAAAAGTTATATGGCTATTTGCTGTCCCTATGATTCTGGGCCAGATAGCGCAGCAGTTATACAGTTTTACGGATTCCGCCATAGTGGGTAACTATGTAAGTTCACAGGCTCTTGCGGCGGTAGGTGCAACCTCCGTCATATCAAATATGATGATAGGCTTCCTCAACAGCGGTACTATGGGACTCGCTATTCCCATCGCCAAATATTACGGTGCAAAAGACTATCACAAGATGAGACAGTGTGTAGGCTCCGCAGCCATGATGACTCTGCTGGCCTCGATTGTTCTTACCATTGTCGGGCTTGTCTTTATCAGACCTATCCTTGTATTGTTAAAGACCCCCGACGACATCATAGACATGGCCGCAAGTTACGTCATCATAATAATAGCCGGAATAATATTTTGTTCTCTTTACAACTTCTGTGCAAATGTACTCCGTGCTGTGGGAGACAGCAAGACACCTCTTATCTTTCTCGGAATATCAGTTGTGCTGAATATTGTGCTGGATCTTCTGTTTATAAGGGCTTTTGATATGGGCGTTATAGGTGCCGCGATCGCAACCGATATTTCGCAGGCCCTGGCCGGAATTCTGGCTCTCATATATATATTCAGAAAAGCAAAATATCTCATTCCTGAAAAGGGCGAATATTCTGTAGAAAAAAGTGACAGATCTGATCTTATTCAATCAGCACTTGCCATGGGCTTTATGAGCTGCATAGTGAACATAGGAACTGTCATTCTCCAGAGAGCGATAAACGGTCTAGGTACGGACATTGTAACAGCCCATACCGCTGCACGAAAAATATTTGATATCCTCATGTTCATGTTATATATAGTAGGAAACGCCGTCACAACCTATGTCAGCCAGAATATGGGAGCGGGTAAATATGACAGGGTTCATCAGGGCGTGCGTGCCGCCATTATCATCAACACCATCATAACTACCGTCATGATCATTTTCGGCTGGCTATTCAGCCCGGCACTTATAAAGCTGGTTGCCGGCACATCCGCCAGTGCGATCATCGATCCCGCTGTGAGATACGTGCGAATCGGAGTGACATGCTTCTACGTCCTTGGACCATTATTTGTACTTAGATGTGCGATGCAGGGAATGGGAAGAAAGATCATACCTGTACTGTCATCAAGCATCGAGCTTGTTGGAAAGATTCTCGCTGTGATGATACTTACCCCAAGACTTGGATATCTGGGAGTTACGATCACGGAGCCTATCATCTGGTTCTGCTGCACGCTCATGCTATCAATCATGTACCTCACTGCACCTGTTGAAAAACTCGTGGAGAAACGCCGCAGTGCTTCCACACATGCAGCATAATCTATAATATGCATAACCTATAATATAGAAAAAATATAGCTCCACTGCCCGCGGTATTCTGCCGCCATGCAGTGGAGCTTTTTGATTGCCACCCTTGGGGTATCTGGGTAAGGCTAAAAATGAGTATTACTTTTTATCTTTCTTGATAACGATATATCCTGCACCAGCCATTATAAGTGATGCTATCATTATCGCAAACATTGTATCTACAGGAGACTTATCGCCTGTATTTACCACATTCTGTCCCTTGCCATCTGTGCTGCTTTCTGTTGTAGCTGCAGTTGTGGCTTCTGTTGTAGGATCACCATTTTCTGTAGTCGTTGCTTCTGTTGGATCATCCTTACCTGGATTCTCTGTCGTTGCATCTCCATCGTCTGGTGCCTCAGTCGTTGGATTATCCGATGTGTCATCGTCGCCCGGATTTTCTGTTGTTGGTTCATCTATATCCGGATTCTCTGTTGTCGGATCATCTTTTCCTGGATCCTCTGTTGTTGGATCATCTTTTCCAGGATCCTCAGTTGTCGGATCATCTTTTCCAGGTGTGACTGTATCTTTCTTGACAAGTGACTTGTCTGTTATGATAAGTCCATTCTTGTCAACCGGATTCTTCTTGAGCATATCATCTGTGAGCTTCACTGCCTGGATTCCATCAAAGTAGATAGTTGAGTCAACTGTCCACTTGCCAGTGTGATCCTCCGGCACGATCGAGTTGCACCATACAGCAAATTTGACTATATCCGATGCATCGAGTGTACCACCCTTCTTACCCTTGAATGAGCTGAATGGAATAGTCACATACTGTGCCTTTGTTCCCTTGACGAAATCTGTGAGGTATACCTCAAATTCCTCGCCGCTTCCATCTGTGATCTGGATAACAAGCTTCTGTCCCATACCGTCCGGCTGTACCCACATCTCAAGTGCATTGTACTTTGAGAAATCATTGTTTGTGAGCTCTGACTTGATCCTTCCTGTCCACACCTCTGATCCATTTGTCTCAAGCGTATACTTGAATGCACCGCCGTATGTGCCACCATTCTTATGAGTCTTGTCAAGAACAAAGCTTGAGCTGCATCCTGCGGCTGAGTTAGATGTGTATGTGGAATCCAGAAGTCCGTTGCTTCCTGAATAGTACTCGAAGTCCTCGATAACATTTGCAGGAGCCTTATCCTTGGACTTTCCAAGGCTTATGTGTGACAGCTGTGCGAGCTGCTCGCCATCTGCCAAGAGTGTGATGGTTGCTGTATCTGTCTTTCCAAGCTTGCTGAGATTCTTATCTGTAAGATCAGCCGTGTAAAGTGTTGGCGCTGATCCTGCAGCAGCAATCTCGGCTCCAGCCTCAGCGGTGAGTGTCAACTTAACCCCTGTATCCGGATTGTTGATGACAAACTGAACCTTTGATGCATTCTTAACACCAGCCTTGAGTGTTGTCGCCTCGAGGATGGTATCTCTGTCAAATGGATATACCATGTAACCCATCTGCCCCGTGTATGTATTTGCAGATACTCCTGCAAGGGTTCCCATGTTACTGTAGAATCCTGTGTCTCCACCAAATATTGATGAGTCGTCATTGTAGTACTTTATGAAGTCATTGATAAGCTCCTGTCCATGTGTAGCATCATACTTGTATGGTACATAGAAGTTGCTGTCTCCGAAGTTTGCCCATACAAGGTAGTATGGCATGTTATTCTTCTTCGCTATGTCGCTGACTTCCTGATACCAGTTCTTGCCTGAAGCCTCTGTTCCAACAGGGTTGCCCTTTACAAGAAGTCCCTCGTTGTCAGAACCGTCCTTCTTCATGACTCTGACACCGCACTCAGCGATGGCTGGTATCTTACCTCTCTTCGCAGCTATGGATGACACGATACCGCATGTTGTGTCAAGGCTGTCGAAGAATGAGTTGTCTGCCGAAGCAGGGTATGAATTGTAATCGTTGTAGTAGTCAAATGCAAGGATATCTACATACTCATCGCCTGGATAGTATGACATGTAAGCTGCCTCTGATGTGACAGGTCCGTTTGGTGAGTATACCCAGAGAAGGTTGTGTACACCGCTCTGCTCCATGTAATCCTTGGTATATCTGTAGAGAGACTTGTATGTCTCTGCTGTGTTCATTGAACCCCACCAGAACCAGCTTCCTGTGTTCTCGTGGAATGGTCGGATCATGATCGGTATTCCTGCTGCCTGAAGCTGTGATGCGTAATCTGCGATCACGTCAAGGTAAGCTGTAAATACCTCATTGTACTCTCCACCCGGGAGAATCTGCTTTACTATGTCATTTGACAAATCCTTGGACTCTGAGAAATCACATCCGTAGAAGCTGTATGTTCCATCTGTGTTCTCCACTATCTTGGAGCTGGAGAAGTTTGGCATATGCATTGACAATGACACGATCGCACCATTTGCCGCTGCAGTCTTGCTGTATGCCACTGAGTTTGCCAGTGCGGAAGCCGCGTCTGAACCGCCTGCCTCTGAGCCTGTAACTGCCAGTGAGTCGATTCCGAACACACCGCTGACCTGTCCGGTCACATCATATACATCACCGAGTGACGCCTGTGGATTTACGCTCCTGCTCACATCATTCTGATGTCCAAACAGAACCTGATCACTGTTCATGAGCGTATTCAGGTATGCCGCAAGTGCCTTTGCACTGTCTGCTGCATTCGCATCGCTCACTCTAACTGATGATGGCATCTGTGAAAGATCCGCTGGTGAACCAGCACCAGGAGTCTCTGTTATCTCAACAAAATCCTTTGTTGTATCTGCCTGTGACAGAACAAGATTATCAAGATATACATTGCCCTTGAAGCTTGTGCTGCATCCTATTATTCCTATTGTCACATCTGTGAGTGGTTTATCTGTTGGAGTAAATCCCATGGTAACTGTAACCTTCTTTAATCCATCGCCGATATCCTCTGCATCATCATCGATGGTTGTATCTTTATTTATTATTCCATCTGCAAAAAACTTGATCTTGCTTCCCTTGAGCTTTGCCGGGTAGATGATGTCCACACTGAGCTGGTTGTACTGGCTCACATCCATAGCCTCTGTAGGAACACACTTAACCTTTGCCTCACTCCATGAGGAAGTTGAATCTGCTGAGTAATCAACAGAAACCTTAAGTCTCTCATTTGCACTGTCATATGATATGTCAGGTTTGGCAGTGCCGGCCTTGTTGGCTGCATTGCCGTGCTTGTATGCATATCCGGCCTCTGTGCTCCACTTGCCATAATCCTCCACCGATGAGAGATCTGAGATCACAGCCGGGTCTCTCTGCTCAAGTTCACCGCTGTTCTCCTTAACATCAAGTACCTTAACGTTGCTTATTGTGATCTTGCCAGCATATGCTGAGTTGGAATTGTACTGGAATACTATCTCCTGCACATTTCCCACCTCTGATACATCAAATGCAAATGATATATCGCACTTGCCATCGACAAAGTTCTCAGCCTTGAGGAACGGATAGTCGCCTGACTTGGCGTAATCCCAGCTGTCGCCTGTCTTCATGGCACATGCAAGCTGGATCGCATTGTATGATCCGTCCGATGCCTCAGCACCATCAAGTCCCGTTGCATCTGCATCGAGTGTAACTGTAGCTGTGAGCTTTGCCTTTGCTCCAACCTTGACATTATCTACTGTAGGAAGATCTGTATAGCTTTCTGTATCATTGCTGGCAAATGCCTTGTCTGTCCACTTTGCATCGCTCGCTGTGTCAAATACAAGACTTGCATCTGCGAAGTTTCCAGCCTCTGTCTCGGTTGTAGTCGGCTTTTTGCCACTCTCCACCTTATCAACGGCAACTCCGCCTATAAGCACCTTTCCTGTGAATGCAGAATTGGCATTGTACTGGAATACGATCTCCTGTACATCGCCTGCTTCCACTCCATTAAAGTTAAATTCCACGCTGCACTTACCATCCGTAAGGTTCTCACTCTTTAAAAATGGATAGTCATCTGACTTGGCATATGTCCAGCTGTCGCCTGTCTTGATAGCACATGCAAGCTGGATCGCATTGTATGTACCATCTGATGCCTCGGTACCATCAAGCGCTGATATATCACCGTCGAGAGAAACTGTCGCTGTGAGCTTTACCTTTTCGCCTACAGTTGCGCCCTCTATTCTTGCCATGTCAGCATATGTAGCGCTGTCATTGCTGGCATACGCCTTATCCTTCCATGTCGTATCTGACGCAGTGTCAAATGTTAATACAGCCTCATCACTGCTCCACACTGTATTCTCTGTGGCTGCTGCTGCGGCTTCTCCTGTCACATTTCCTGTTGACGATGAACCATTTCCAAGATTTTCTGTACCTGGTGCCTCTGTTCCCGGTTCTGCACCGCCTGATGCCTCTGTTCCCGGTTCCTCACTACCTGGATCTTTTGTTCCTGCCGCCTCGGTGCTAGATTCTTCTGTTGAACCTGCCTCTTCACCGCCCGACTCCTCTGTACTAGGTTCCTCAGTGTCCGGCTCTTCACTCTTGATCTCAACATCTGTTATCTCTATCGTTCCAGCATACGCAGAGTTTGAATTATACTGGAAGATGATCTCTGAAACAGCTCCGGCATCTTCAATGTCAAATGCAAATGATACCTGGGTCTGTCCATCAACGAAATTGTCTGTCTTAAGGAATGGATAGTCATCTGACTTGGCATATGTCCAGCCCTCTCCCGTCTTTATCGCACAGGAAAGCTGAATTGCATTGTATGTACCATCATCAGCCTGCGTACCATCCAATCCGGAAAAATCTCCGTCAAGTAATACATTTGCAGTAAGTACCGCCTTCTTGCCTACAGTTAAATCATCAATTCTGCCCAGCTCCGGATATGTTCCCGAATCATTGCTGGCATATACTTTATCCGACCATTTCGCATCTGTCGCCGTGTCGAATACCAGCTTATTAGCAACTGCGTTCCAAGCTGTCTCTGCAGCTGGCTCAACAGCATCAGCGGTCACTATCGCTCCTGCACTTCCCCAGAACGAACCAACCATTGCAACCGCACACGTAACCGCAACCAGTCTTGTTCTAAATCTCACCATATTTCCTTTCCCTTTCTGTTTTTGTAACATTCCTCCACTTTATATATCATGAACAGCCTTTTTCATGATCTCTTTATAGATAAACTTATTTTAACTTATTTTTTAGTTGTTGAACATGTCATTAATTACCGAATATTTAATCATTATTTTATGCTATTTTTACATTTTATCAGACTTAAATTTAAGTAATTTGCAATTAATATTAGTTTCTTGTTATTACACACTAATTACCTGACAAATGTGCTAAGTATTTCAAAATTTCCCCAAGGCATACAGAGCGAAAAATACACAAAGGCATACAGAGTGAAAATCGCAACTTGACGCACATATTATTAACACGCAAAAAAGCCAGTTGGTATAATTCCAACTGGCTTCATGTTTGTTTATTCATTTTTTTAATATTGAAGTATCTTTTTAATACTTGAGTGCTTCCACACATGCCATATATCTTTTCACTATATTTTAAATATCTATGAAAAAATTCGTTGTGCCTAGAGATTAAACTTACCGGAATATCAACTATCAGGGTACGAATTGCATCTACTCATAACATGCACTGCATGAACTTGTATATGTACCAACCTCTTATAAGCACTGGTCTTGCGATATGTGATATGACCTGATGCCCTTGAAACACCACTCATATCTTGTGTTTTGAACAATCACGATGGATCAAATCTGGTATCAAATACCTACGTCCTTTGTACTTCAACCATGCTATATATAGCATCTACATGTGGACTGGTTCAAGATTTATCTTAAAGGCATCTCGTGTGGAAACAACTTCCCAGTTCTGAGTTACCATCATGATAAAAATGTTCTTCAATTGTCTCCAACGGAACCTCCTCCTTTCATGAACTTGTACCACGGATCTCTGTTTCCTGCGCACCATGTGTAAAGTCTTGTCTGTAAGATTCTATCAATCTCTGTGAACACTTCGTACATGTTATGTGTCACGGGTGACAATCTATGGTGTGCCATCTGTCTCTTTTCAAATGGCTGTTCTTTAATGTATCTTTATTATACATGATACTCGCTAAATCGTCAACATATTTTTTGACAATTTATGTATTTTATTATCGTTGTTGTTGCGTTTTAACACCAAATTGTCTTTTATGTATATAATTGTACGATTATTGTATACAATTATTGTTTAATTACGGTCTTTTCTTCCCCTCGCAAATAAAACAAATTCCAGAACCTGGTATATCCAAGTTCTGGAATTACTATATATACTGCATATTATATTTACTGGTGATAATAGCTCAGGAAATCAGCCAGCTTTGCTGTTGCTTCCTTGAGTATCTCCATATTTGGAAGATATACTATTCTGAAGTGATCCGGATCCTTCCAGTTAAATCCCGTTCCGCATGTGACGAGGATGTGCTTATCTCTCAGAAGATCAAGAGCGAACTGTTCATCATTTGTGATATTGAACTTATCCTTGTCAAGTTTAGGGAATATGTAGAACGCTGCCTCCGGCTTAACCACACTTATTCCCGGTATATCACAGAGTGCTTTGTAGATATACTCCCTCTGATCATAGATCCTTCCTCCCGGCAGGAGCAGCTCATCTGCACTCTGATATCCACCAAGGCAGGTCTGAACTATACTCTGAGCAGGAACATTTGAGCAAAGTCTCATGGATGACAGGAGATTAAGTCCCTCTATGTATCCCTTCACATTGCTCTTGTTTCCGCACAAACACATCCAGCCCACTCGGTAGCCTGCAACTCGGTGGGACTTGCTCAGTCCGTTAAAACTTATCGTGAAAAGGTCAGGTGCCAACGAAGCCAGAGCCACATGCTCTTTATCATCCATGACGAGCCTGTCATATATCTCATCGGCAAAAAGGATAAGCTCATTCTCCCTTGCAACCTGAACTATCTGCTCAAGAACCTCCTTTGGATAGAGAGCTCCTGTAGGGTTGTTAGGGTTGATGACTACGATTCCTTTTGTTCTTGAGGTTATCTTCTTCTTGATATCTTCTATATCTGGATACCAGTTGGACTGCTCGTCGCAGAGATAATGAACCGCTGTTCCTCCTGCCAGGTTGACAGATGCTGTCCACAATGGATAGTCTGGCATTGGGACAAGTATCTCATCACCAGAATCCAGCAGCCCCTGCATGGACATGGTAATAAGCTCGCTGACTCCATTTCCTGTATATATGTCATCGATTCCCACATTTGGAATATTCTTCAGCTGGCAGTACTGCATGATTGCCTTTCTTGCAGAAAAAAGTCCCTTTGAATCTGAATATCCCTCAGTATCTCTGAGATTATATGCCATATCCCTGACCACCTCATCAGGCGCCATAAGTCCGTGCGGTGCAGGATTTCCTATGTTCAGCTTGAGGACATTTACCCCTTCAGCCACCATTCTGTTTGCCTCGTCCATAACAGGACCTCTTATGTCGTAACACACATTGTCAAGTTTTGATGATTTTTCGAATTTTCTCATGATACACACTCCTTTATATCTCTTGATCCCTTGTTGTCTGTGTTTGCTGATCGTCGGTTTTTACTTGCGTTTTCTTCGAGATTACTCTGCATCTTCGATGCCTGCATCGCAGCCGCTTGTCACCCTGAAAACGCATAATAAAAGCCCTAAGCATACTTATAATATGCTTAGGGCGAACTTTCTTGTCCGTGTTACCACCTAAATTCAGGAACTTGTTCCTGCTCTCAGCCGACAGCCATCACTATCGTTGTTCCTATAACGTGGAACCTTCCGTTGACCACTACTTAAAATCAATACCCATGATTCAAAATCTTTCGCGGTCACAGCTCGGGGACTGCTTCCTTAAGGTGTCCTATAGGCTCGCACCAAACGCCTACTCTCTGAAGTGACAGTGACTTAAGTACTCCTTCCTGTCTTTGCCTTTATCTGTTTTTATAGGATAGCATTCAGCGGGCATGTTGTCAAACTGTTTTTTTCACATTCTGCCACATCGGCAAATTTTTTCTGTTTCTTTGCCTGACCACTGTAAATGTTCTCTAATTTTTACAGTACACCAACCGTGTTTGATCCTGTTTATCTCATAAATGCACACTCATCCTCATTACAGAGTATTCCCTCTGGATTGTACAAATTCATATGGAATACATGACCACTATCAGGATTGTTCTGTCCATACGCTTTTGTGATATGTGCAACTCCAACTTTGTTCAGCACCTCATCCAACGCTTTTGTATGTGATGCCAGATCATCATTTACACTGTACATGAGATACGCCTCCGGGAAATCAGCATTTACATAATCAAGCTGATCCTTAAACAGCTTGTATTGTTTCTCAGCCATAGCATTTTTCAGATACCATGCGGATATATTGTCATTTCTCTCTGCCATCTTGTATGCACCACAATTAAGGCATACCTTCTTAGGCAGTAGATCATATGTGAAGAAATCAAGCTTTGCCCTGTAATCGCTGTTTGATGCTATGATGCAATAATTTGCCGTGAGTTGTGCCCCCGCCGAGTCACCGACCATGTAGAGATTGTCCATGTCTATTCCAAGTGTCTGCGCATTCTCATGGATATACCGAATGAGATACGCCACATCCTCTATAGCAGCAGGATATTTGTTCTGCGGTGACAATCTATAGTTGAAGTTCACCACCACATACCCATGCTCCGCAAGAAGACAGCAATAGTGGCTGTACAGTTCCTTGTCACCATAGAACCAGCCTCCGCCATGTACACTCACTATCACCGGATATTTTCTGTTTTCATCTGACATATATGATATAGGAACACAGATATCCATGTAGCTGTTGGATGTATAGCTTGCAGAATCCACGTCTGCGGCATCCCCGGAGTCGGCAAAACATAATATGTTACTCTCATCGTTCTTGGATCTACCATTTGATGCTGTATCATTTCCACCCTTTAAATCCTGCTCATCTCTCCATTTTTTTATAAGCTCATTATAGCGTGTTACATCAAATTCCTTTTTGTAATCCAGATTCTTTATCTGTACAACATTTGCCGGATATTCAAGACCTTCATCTCTCACCGCATCATTTGCTTTCCATGCATGTCGCATATTGACCCATGCCGGAAGATTCTTGTCCACCGCACCGCGGCTGAATATCTCTGCTACGTTCTTCATCATTCTTTCTCTGTCCATAATTTTCTCCATTATTTTAATCTCTGTATTGTATCCTGAAATAATCCAGATACCCTTTAAACTTGTCCTGTGCAGCAAGACAGGTATCCCTCAAATATCCTCTTTCTCTATTCCATTCTGAAAGTCCTCTATAGTAATACCATTTGAGATCTTCATCTATGATAAATGGAACTATATCATATTTCAGACACTCTTTAAACAATATCAGTCTGCCAACCCTGCCATTACCATCTTGAAAAGGATGAATACATTCAAATTCATGGTGAAAATCCAGAATATCATCAAGTGTGTGTTCATTGTGTTCGCGGTATGTTGCCAGGAGTTCTTTCATTTTCTGTGGAACTTCTTCCGGTAAAGCCGTATCATGACCGCCCACCTCATTCGGAACTTTCTTGTAGTCACCCACCACAAACCAGTCTTTTCGTGAATCCTGCGTTCCACTCTTGAGAATCAAATGCAGCTCCTTTATCATTTTCTCACTTAAGGGATTATTTGCACTATCGATCACCAGATCTATGCACCTGAAATGATTGGCCGTCTCAACTATATCATCGACATTTAACGTCTGATCTCTCACGCCTATAGTATTTGTCTCATATATATACCGTGTCTGATCATGACTGAGCCTGCTGCCCTCTATATGATTGGAATTGTAGGTGAGATCCACCTGTATTTTATGATAAATGCCACCTTTGATTCCGCGTTTTTTCTCTTCTCTCAGCACAGTCAGCAGATCCCTATTCTCTTCTCCCGCAGACTGCCGCACAGGTTTCTGCGCAGAATCCGGTATATTCCACGTTTTTCCCGTCAGAAATGCCCCTGGAATCTTATCATGAGCGCAGTAATTTCTAACAGTTCGTTCTGACACATTCCATTTTTTTGCAGTTTCCGCAACTGAAATATAACCCATGAAAATCCCTCCTTTTAATGCAATGGACTTTTATCATCTGCACAGTGTTTTGTATATAGATAGTATATGCCGTTATCGGCAAGAAATCAACTTTTTCAAGGTATAAAGCTAGCCATTTCTTGCCGATAACGGCATATTCGCATATTACTCATATATAGGTTCAAAATCGTCTGCTCCGTGCCCACACAGAGGACATACATAATCTGCCGGGAGCTCACTTCCCTCATATACATAATTACATATCTTGCAGCGCCATCCCACTATCTTCTTATCTGTCTTAGGAGACTTGTCTGCCTTTGGCTTTACATGCGTCTGATAATCAGCATATGTGAGAGGTGCCTTGTCTGACAGCATCTTTGCATCAACCACCTCAGCGATGAACAACGTATGTGTTCCAAGATCGTGGCTGGAGGCTACCTTGCCACTGATAACCGCACAGGCATACCATCCCATGTAAGGGATTCCATTGACATCCTCTGGCATCTTTATTCCTTCGAATTTGTCCACATCTCTTCCCGACTGGAAACCGAAGTGCTTTATCGAGTCAAATGTACATTGCTCGTCAAGTACACTGAGGGCAAACACACCACTCTCCTTGAGCAGATCACATGTGTAATTCGTGTTTAAAACCGATATCGCAACCCGCGTTGGATTGTTCGCCACCTGTATACAGGTGTTGATGATGCAGCCATTTGTCTTGTCGCCCAGCTTTGTGGACAACATGAAAACACCGTATGATAAACTGTAGATCGCCTTTTTATCCATGATAATAACCTCCTTGTCTTAAGCATCAGTTTATGCGCCTTGTTCCACCGAACGTGTCATATGTCGTCGTACATAAGCGCGATGACCTGCGCACACATCAGTGTGTTTTATTATATCATGTCGCCAGTCAAAAAGCTCCCCCTGTTTATCACAGGGAGAGCCTTTATTCAGTGAATAAATCTATCTCTCAACAGATATTATGTCATTTATTCCGTTGTCTGATTCCTGATAAAATACTTTTATTTTATCTCCAGTCTGTATAAATATCAGTTCCTCGTTCTCTGAGAAATCCTGCTTGTATACATTACCGTTTTCATCCGTGATATACACATATGTCGTCTCATCCATGTTGATGTATTTGATGTCAGCTACCGTAATCTGTCTGTTTGGTATATCGTCCGTCATACTCTGCGTGCTCTTAAGTCCGTTCTCCGCCAGAAGCTTGTTGTATGCCGCAAGTGCGTCCTTCTGGGTAGTGCCTGTAGCCACGATATTATACTTCTCCACATCGACAAGCGCATACATCTTTACCAGGCCACCGTTGTCCTTTAAGACCATGATGTAGGTTGGTATTCCGCTGATATTGATGAGTGATGGGAAGGATGCCTTGTAACCAAGATGCTGTACCTGTCCCTCTGCCGATGACATGGCTGAGTATTCCTCTGCACCCGCCACCTTATAATATTTGCTCTCTCCTGTCCGGAGGTTCATCAGGGCAAATCCTATGTTGGACTCGTCACCATTTACCGATGTGACACCTGTGTATACCCACACATCACCGTCCATAACCTTGTAACCATAATCATCCGTGGTCCTCTTGCAGCCCTTATTGCCAAATACGCTGTTCCAGTAGCCGCCTGAGAGCTCGCCGTACCAGTCATATTTCTGGCATACAAGGTCACCATCATATACGCGGTCCACCCAGTTTGGAACGTCACCGACCGCATGATACTCTGTATCGCCCGTGCACGGATCACATATGACTACACCCTTTACATCCTTTGCACCGAAGAGTCCCGCGTGTGATTCAAGAACCGGACAGATGTAATATGGGTTGCCATCGTCATTGAGCTCCAGATAGAAACCTTCAAATATATATGTCGGATAAGCCATCTGGACATGTCTGTACAGGTTATTGTTGAAATACGCTGAAGGTGAATATACTATTGGCTTTTCAGTCTGTATATAGTGTGCCTCATTCTTTACCGGATCAACAAGAACATAACCTGGGATTCCGTTCTTCTTGTTGTTCATATATTTGATGAATCCCGCATAATTGAGTGCTGCGACCTTCATCGGTGCGCCATTGTAATCTATAGTGCTGTAATTGCCGCTGACCTCGTACTGGCTGACCACATCCGAGAGTGAACCGACGGCTCTCTCACCTATGATCCTCGCTGTGCTTGTATCCATCAGCGCAATGTCATTTATCTGCTTACTCTCCGGGATGTCTGTCTGGAAGTCTCCATCCTCTATGTTGATAAGGCTTGCGTACTTTGATGCACAAAACAGCTTGGATGATGCCGCCACCATGATAAGTCCGACTGCTATCAATATTCCGACTATCCATGCCATCGGCTTTGTCGCCTTCGTCGCGACACTTCTGGTATCATTACTCTCCACTGTAAAGTCAAGTGTACAAAATCCGATCAATCCAACTGTGATCGCCATCCATACCCAAAATTTTCCGCTCTGTATATTGATCGCCGGCGTTGCCGCATAATAATATATGAGCTCTCCCACAACAAGCACTGCAAATGCTATCACATTCCATTTGCCAAGCCTTCCCAGGGGTTTTGCAAATATCTCCTTTGCCGATCCTGTGCTCTTCTTTTTCTTTGTCTGTTTGCCCATGTTGCCCTTCTTTCCGGCTTACCACGGTCTGATTTTTCACTGCATATACTTACCGGATCGTGTCTGCCATTAATCTATCTACTCCATATGTCTGCCCCATATATTATCATCTATTCCGATAAAAATATATATCTATCCGGTATATGTTATGCCTCGTATCGTTCTGCCAGTGAACGATTGTATATATGTGTTCTCCTGTGCTTTTGGTTATCCTTTTGCCTTCTCTATCCACTTGACAGCCTTCGCCAGCCTCTTCCCGGAATCGGCAAAATGTCCGCCTGGATTTATCTCATATATAACATCATTGTCTTTTTTGAGAAGTTCGTAAATCTCCTTTGTCCGATCCGCCACAGTTGCCATAAGTCTGTCTGACGTTCTCGATTCCCTGCCGCCGAGGCTGATGTATATATGTTTATTCGCAAGTGCTGGCTGGCTGTTTACATATTCCACAAATCCCGGATACCACATTGAACCTGAACATGTGGCACACCCGGCAAATATATCAGTCTGGTACATTGCCCAAAGTGCAAAAAGCCCGGCAAGCGAGTATCCCATGATATAAAGAGGTCTGTTCGCCCGACTTTGAATATCCAACTGCGGCACGACCTGCTGTTCTATATAATCCAGTGTCCGTCCTGCCTCTCCGGCAAATGATCCATCGACTTCATCCGATCTCCACGGCGAGAGATCCCTGTTCCAGTCATCTATCTGTATCGCAACAAGTGTAAACTGTTCTTCTCCCATCAGTTCTCTGATAGAATCCGCTGTGTGGTCCAGTTCATCCCCCCTGTGCGGGTACATGACCCAGAGAATAATCGGACCATTTTCCGAAGATATAAGTGTGTGTATCTGCATGTATGTTCATCTCCTATAGTGTGTCGGCTATCTTCTGGACTTCCTCCACTGATATGTTCATTTTCTCTGCAATCTCTTCTATAGGAACCTTCACATCCAAATATGCCCTCACTGCACCCTTTAATTCTCCTCGCGCCTCGCCTATAGATATTCCTCTTTCTTCTCCTCTGGCTTCCGCTCTATCAAGTACTTCACACATATTTTTTAAACCTCCTTCGTTTCCGTTAGCCTGCGCCTGTTCAAATCTCTCATCCTGCGTCAATACGCTCATGAGTTTTAACACCTCGTCAACATGTTTTATAGTCTCTTTGGATGGTATGTAATCTTTGTTGATCCGCATTTGCACAAAATAATCGGCAACAATCCTAAAGTCACTTTTAAACATTTTCACCTGCTCTGGTGTAAGATAAGCTATCTCAAATATGTTTATTTTATAGTCACTGACATATGGTTTCCACTCATCCGTTATATCAAGAATATCGTAGAGAGACCGCCCCTTTATCCATCTTTTTTGTCCGAAATAAAGCACAATTGTAACAACTGGGTATATTTCTCCACCCTTTACCAACAATTGCCTTTTATATGCAGCACCATCATATGCTATAACACGCAGAGCCTCCTTTGAATCTACATCCGTCTGATGTTCAAATCCAATAAACGCTATATGTACATTCTTACCCTTTAGAACCTTTGATACATCGCGCTCTTCCTGATGGATCTCACCATCTGTTTTATACTGGCTTTTATCCTTTATGCTCTCCAGCATATTCTCATCAACAATTGTTTTTCCACCGAACAACAATACATTTACTATATCTGCAAATACATCATTATAATCTGCCAGTATCTTTTCTGTTATATCCTTTTCTCCCATACAAACCTTCCTCCTCTTGTTTCTATGAAAAGCAAAGAAACCAATAGAGGATAGTTGCATGAATTTATAGCCATATTTTTTATAATTATACTATAGCAAAACCTGAGCGGCAACACACCTCTACCGTCTCCATATTAAATTGAATTATTTTGTGATAATCGCAGTGAAATACTGCAAAGATCAATTTCGGAATTACACACAACATGATAAACGAAATATAACACACCGATTTTAGAAATACAATTAAATAACTATAAACTATTCAAAAGTATTGAACTCGTAATTTCATACTAGAATAACGAATTGTCACCGGAAGAACTTTTAGATATAATGAATTATATAAACAG